>JAEWUL010000146.1 GCA_023459435.1 Bacteroidota bacterium | reverse complement strand
AAGGTTATGCGGTTTTACCAAGCGCTTTCAACAACTTCACTTTGTCATCTAAAGCGATTTTGGCAACGGCATAAAACTCTCTCATCCAAACTTCGATGGTGGCGAGCGCTTCATCTTTTTGTTGTCTGGATAATTGAGATTCCCCTAACTCTTTCATAAATTCTGCACGGGATGCGTTGACTTGAGCTAAAAGCTCTAATGATTGAGTTATCCCTTCTGGGTTAATTTTTAGTTTTTTGACTTTACCCAAATTCGTCCAAGATGCTTGAAATTTCGGTTTGTTTTTTTGCATTTTCGAAGGAGATTCTGAATTGCTGCAACATTTCTGTCTCGGTTAAGTACTTTTTCTTAGCCATAATTTTGTTTTTAAAATGTGAAAAATATTTTTATTTAAACTTCTAAATGAAGCCAAAATTAATGCTCATATCATCTCTATTCTTAGAAATAGTACAATCATAGAAGCCACTGGATAACGGGTTTCTTCCACTGGATAGGCAGTTTCTACCACTGGATAGCCAGTTTTTACCATTGGATGATTGGTTTTTCCCACTGGATAGCCAATTTCTTCCATTGGATAGCCAATTTCTTCCATTGGATAGCCAGTTTCTTCCACTGGATAGCCGGTTTCTTCCACTGGATAGCCGGTTTCTGCCATGCGCTCATGGATTTCTTCCAACCTCTCACAGGTTTTTAGTGCTTTCTATGATCTAATGGGAACTTCTTCATGGGCTATTCAATAAACTGTGTCAAAGATGTAGAGATTTTTTTTTTATCATTTTTTCTCAAATTTTCCTGCATTTGATAATGCTGAAGATCGCAGGGCTAACGCCCCTAGATATAATCGAAATTCCAACGCAATAATGAATAATCGAATAAAGGTGGAATTGGATTTGTTGATTGGGAGCTCCGTAGGAGTGAGATCTTTGTAGCAGATGAATTCCTGACCCCATTTTCCCGCTCCAGAGGAGCGTTATATTTATTAAATATTTTTTTAAATTCTTTCTACAATTAAAAAATTATTACTATTTTTGCGTTACTTTTAAAACTAAACATTATGGCTAACACTTACTCACAATGCTATTTTCACGTTGTTTTTTCTCCTGACATCTATAATTCATTAATAGATAAATCGTGGAGTAATAACCTAGAAATTTTCATTACATCAATTGTTCAAAAAAATGGGCACAAAATGATTGCAATAAAATGTATGTCAGATCATGTTCATGTATAACGCCACGCTGTGGCGGGTTTGATTTGTTGGGATATTGTTTGCTACAAATTTAACGTTCCACAATTTTGGACAACGCTCTACAGACTAGGGAAAATAATCACTAAACCAACAAAATGTAAAAGCTGAAAGCTGAAACCTGATAGCTGACAGCTCTTTGCGTGAGGGCGTAGCTGGAAAGCCCGCAAAGTTGGAAGATGATGGGATGCGGGAGTTAAAGAGCGACCAACGGAAGCTCCTTTAACGACCTGGCAGCCCACAGCTTACAACTGCGGACTTGGAAGCGGAGACCGACGGCGAGCGAAGCGAGACGGCACGCCCAAATTAATAAGCTAATGTGATAATGAGATATTAAGCTAATTAACTGATAATGAAGAATGAAGAATTAAGCTAGATAAAATGGTGCTCTAAGAGAGTTTGTGATTGCTTGTGTTAAAAGATTATGAGATAGTGTATATCCTGCTTCAGAGAGGGAGGTGACAAACTCTTTGTGGGTTCTTCCCTGGCGGTAATCAGGCTCCTTGGCGGGATGTGCAATATATTTGGAAATGGTATCAATATTTTCAGAAATGTTGAGTACCGCATGGTAGAACATCTTTTCGGTGGTTCGGTAAATGGATGAACCCAGTATCTTTTTGTGATCTATAGAGATATCGGAAATTCCCCTATGATATAAACCCCGCACCCCCTGCAACTCGAGGGCCCGGATGATAGCCTGGTTGATTTTTTCGAAGTAGATTTTCGGATTTTGTAACGATTGAACTCGAAAAGCAACAGAGATAACCATCATATTTTTTGTTAGGATCACTGTTTCACCACCGGAAGGGCGCTTATAAACGGGTATCTGATCCTGAAGTACATTTTGAGTTATCAATGAAGATTCAGGATGATTGCTCTGCCCTAAAACCAGTGATGTGTTTTCGGGCCTCCAAATAAAAAAGGAGTAATCATCCTGATTCTCAAAGATATCAAAGTCTGGTAAGTTATAATTTTTAACAATGATCTGTTCCATGGTTCCTTTAATTGTTCTGCTATAGGGAGGTTTTGATTGCTATTTATGAATCGCTTTATCTACAGCATCCGTTGCCGCTTCCATAAAAATTTCTGATATGGTAGGGTGTGCATGGATGGTTTGTGCCACATCATATATGGTCCCTTCAATACTTATATAAGCAGCGGCCTCAGCAATCATATCTGTAGCGTTTACTGCAATGATTTGTACACCAAGGACTTGTCCATATTTTTTTTCTGAATAAATCCGTAAAATACCTTCTCCCTGCCCTTCGGTAAGTGCTTTACCATTGGCCGTTAACGGGAAATCATTGAGTTTGAAATCTATACCTTCTTCTTTAAGCTGGTTTTCTGTCATCCCAATTTGAGCCATTTCGGGATAGGTGTAAATATTCAAAGGGTAATTTTTAAAGTTAAAATCAGTTTTGATCCCTTTGATATGGTTGATAACGAAGATCCCCTGAGCTGAAGCCATGTGAGCCAGATAACTTTTTCCATTGACATCACCCACAGCATAAATGTTGGGAATATTGGTCTGGAATGTATCATCAGTGCTAATAAAACCTTGTTGATCCAACTGGATATCTACCTTTGAGGTTGGGATTATTCCCTTACGGAAACTGCAATTTACAACAAGATCACAAGGGAGTGCATGCTCTTCTACTTTAACCATTCCATCCTGGTACTCACCGAGTGATTTCGAATACACTACCGGTATCTGCCATTTTTGTAGTAGTTTTTTTGAATAATCGAGCAGATAGGGATCTGCACCCGGTATCAGGTTCTGATC
>JAEWUL010000145.1 GCA_023459435.1 Bacteroidota bacterium | reverse complement strand
CTTATCCCAATGGTAAGGAATGTAGTGATAGTAGAATCCTATGCCTATATAGCTGGTTTTAAACATCGGAATGGAAGCACTAAAGCCCAATAAAGTGTGTAATGATGTTGGATTGTAATAGTTATACTCCTCTTCTCCAACCTGTTCGAAGAGCCCGGTACTGATGAAATCAACCCCCAATCCAACTTTAGGATGGATCATGATCGTTTTTGATCCAATAGGTAAATCTAATATTCTATATCCGATTCTCCCCTCAATGTTTGACACCGTGTGCGATTTTATTGGATTTAGTGTATTCATGGCATAGAAATTAAATTCCTTAGGATTGTAACTGAACCGAAAATTGATTAAAAAATCACCCACCCATTTTTTACTCAAAGGTGTTGATAATCCAAATCCTAAGATTTGACTGATACCCAGTGTCTGATTTAATCCATTCGATCCAAAAATACCGGTATGGATCTGCAATCCAAGAAATTGATTTCGCTCTTCGCGATAAAGCTTCCTAACGTATCCACCAATGTAGCTCTTTTTATACTCTTTTTTAATAGCCTCTGTTTCAAATGTATAATAGTCATCTGAAAAAAAATGTAATATTAATTGTTGATCGGGATCAGTGGTGATACTATCTTTCCACTCCATGGCTCTTTGCTTGATAACGGAATCCAACTTTGAATCCAATGGTAAGTATCCATAATATTCCACATTGTCTTTATAATAATCGTAATGATTAAATTCCTGAGCATCAGTAACTCTATTTTTATATACTTCAAAATATCCGGCCTCAAAGTAATCGGAAATAGCCAGATTTACAGGATTGCCTAGTAAGATCTCCTCCATGATTATCGATCGTAATGTGGGTTCATAGTATCCACAGGAATCTATCCAGAATTGAATGGTGGGGAAGAAATGGGTAAAATCTAATTGGGAAAACTGAATAGTTAATGCATTTTCTACTTCAGCCGTTACACGAATACATCTGAGTGAATCCTGTGGATACGTTGTGGTGGTATCAACCTGCGCATGTACCAATATTGTGTTTAGTATGAGTATTGTTAGAATCCATTTTTTCATTCCATTTTTTTTTTGCAAAGATAATTTTTTTATCGAATATTAAAAAAATATGCTATTTTTGTTCTTTTAGACTTAAAAGGATACCATATGTTTAAACTTACAAATCAAATCAAATGGGTAACAACACAATTTTTATTAATAGGTACCTTATTTTCCTGTAATACAATTCAGGCTCAACAAAACGAACCTATTCTCAATGAATCAAGAAAGTTGTTGGGTCTGTCATTGAATCTGGAGTATGGAAATTTTCGAGATTTTTCAACATCACCTCTGTTTTATAAAATGCCCGGATTCGGATGTTCCGTTTCCGGGATCTATCAAACTGATAAAAATGAGAACAGATTTGATTTGGAAGGAAATATCTTGTACTGGAACTCCCTTTTGGTTCAGCTCAATACCTATTATCATTATTTGCATAAAATTCCGGTTTTTAAAAATCCAAAATGGGATCTCAAATTAGGAGGATCCTTTCATTTTACACAACATTTCCGGAGTAATGCTGCTTTAATGAATGCACAGGAAGGGTTTGAATCTTTTGTAAATGTTATGGCTGTTGGTAAAATATCAAGGGATATTTCACGACTCTCTTCCAGAGATTATACCTGTTGGTTTATTAAAGGTAGTTACAAACCGATCAAAAGGATGATATCTCTTCAGATGAATGTGGGAGTTTTGAATTTGAATCACAGACCTTCAACTTATAATTATGTGTATTTTGGCTATATAAATGGGTCAGAATTACCAATAGCCGAATTCTTTAAAGAGTATAAATGGCGTTTAAACGGATGGAGATTAGGAGCACAAATCGATTATATCTGGTTTTACCCTTCCGGAAACGGTAGAAAAATATCCTATATTTGGGATGCCATGCATGCTCCGGGTAGTTTTGAACCATTTGAAATGGCCTGCCATAAACTTCAATTCACCATTTTAATAAACAATAAAAAAAGATAAATATGAATAAAATTTGGATACTTTTGTTTGCTGTCATTTTATTTTCTTCATGTGAAAAATTGTTCTTTAATGAGGATCAAGCAAGTACAGACCCTTATGTTAATTTTGATTATCTCTGGGATCAGATCGATAAAAAATATAGTTATTTCGAATTTAAAAACTTAGATTGGAATCAGGTAAAAGAACACTATAGAGCTCAAATTCACGAAAATATGTCTGAAGAGCAATTGTTTGAGGTTTTAGGAAATATGATGGATGAATTAAGAGATGATCATTCAAATCTAATAGCACCTTTTAATGTTTCTATGTACAATTTAAGAATTAGACACGAATCTAATTTTAGCGAACATGTTGTTAATAAGTACTATATCCCTAATTTTAAATCAACGGGGCCTTTTCGGCATGATTTTATTGATAACGGGCAGGTTGGTTATATTCGGTATCAAAGCTTTGCCTCTGATGTCACCCCTGAACTCATGAGTTATATCACAAACTATTATAGAGATACCCAAGGCCTCATTCTCGATTTAAGAGCGAATGGCGGGGGGACTATAAGCAACGTATTTATTATCATGGAAGCTTTCTGCAATGAAAGGAAACTGGTCGCTTATTCTATTAATAGAGATGGTCCGAATCATCATGATTTCGGAGAAAGAGAACCTATTTATGTACTAAAAGGGGAATATGTTTACCAAAAACCGGTTATGGTTTTAACAGACAGGTACTCATATAGTGCGTCCACTTTGTTCTCTTTGGTAACAAAACCGTTTGATCAAATCGTTTTGGTCGGAGATACTACAGGTGGGGGAGGAGGGATCCCTAATGGAGGAGAACTCCCTAATGGTTGGAAATATCGCTTTAGTGTGTCTCAGTTGCTAGATTTGCAAGGAAATAATTACGCAGAAGCAGGAGTTCCACCAGAAATTGTCGCTTCTTTTAATTGGAACGATATGACCAAAGATGAGATTATTGATGCAGCAATTCAGGAGATCCATAACAGAACACAAAAAAAATGACCGCCCATGGTTGTGACGGTCATTCCTGAAGTTTTGTAGGATTGAAAGACTATTTGAGATCACTCTCCTCCATCTCAATGATGGTTTCCAACATCTCCGGAATTTTCACCCGATCACATTCAATAGCCGTTATCGCTTTTTCTCCTGCATCAGTAAGTGAAAAATTCATTTGTCGTTTGTCGGAATCTCCTAACTCCCTTTTAATCAATCCCTTCTTTTCAGTAGAGGTGATCACCTTGGAAGCATTCGAAGCGGTTAATCCAAGAATATGCGCAATCTCTCCCGAAGATAAGACCCCATTAGTGTGTAAACTACACAATAACATACCTTCATTTAAATTGAGATTGTGTTCGCTTTGGAACTGAGCTTCAAATTCTGAAATGGCTCTGTAAATATCTCTAATTCTACATAATGTTTTCATGTAAAGAATCCCAAATTATTTGCTATTTAACAGATAAAACATTTGTAATCACGTCCTTAAGAGTTGCTTTTGGAAGAGCTCCCTGTGCCATTTGTGGCTGCTCATTCATGGGAACAAAAAGTAATGTAGGTATACTTTGAATTCCAAATGCTCCCGCTAACTCTTGTTCTACATCTGTGTTGATTTTGTAAATATAAAGTTTCCCTTCATATTCAGCAGCTAACTCTTCTAAAATGGGTGATACCTGTTTGCATGGTCCACACC
>JAEWUL010000144.1 GCA_023459435.1 Bacteroidota bacterium | reverse complement strand
TGATTATTTCTTAGATATTCTAATAGAGATTCCCAAAGAAAAACCGAAAAATCAATTTAATGATACAAAATCGTTTCATTTTAATAAATCGATTTCTATAAAAGATTCAGTAACACAAATCACTTTTGAGTCTCTAACTTTTGATTCCATTCCGGTTTGGTCGGCCGAAGCCCCTACCCTATGCACTTTAATCGTAAAATTAATTGATAATCAAGGAAATATCACTCAAACGATTCGTCAAAAATTTGGTTTTAGATCGATTGAAATGAAAAATGGCCTCCTTTTGGTGAATGGTAAAGCGATCAAGTTCAAAGGGGTAAATCGTCATGAACATGATCCTAAAACAGGTCATGTGATCTCTAGAGAATCTATGGAGAAAGATATCATTCTAATGAAAGAGTGTAACATCAATTGCGTCAGAACCGCCCACTACCCTAACGATCCATATTTTTATAAGTTGTGTGATCAGTATGGCTTATACGTAATGGATGAAGCCAATGCAGAATCTCATGCTCAAGGTTATGGTGAAAAATCTGTCGCTAAAAGAACAGATTTTATCGATGCTACTATTAACAGAGTGAGAAATATGTATGAACGGGACAAAAATCATACTTCCATCATGATCTGGTCTTTAGGTAATGAGTCAGGAAATGGAATCTGTTATTATAAAGCATTTGATTGGTTAAAATCAAAAGATTCAATCCGACCTGTACATTATGAACGTGCTGAATTAGAATACAATACAGATATCTATTCCATCATGTATCCGGATATCGATTATTTATCTGAATATGCACAAACGAAAAGAGAAAAACCGCTCATTATGTGTGAATATTCTCATGCTATGGGCAATAGCTGTGGCGGATTAAGTGATTACTGGGATACGATCAATAAATATCCGCAGCTTCAGGGTGGTTTTATTTGGGATTGGGTAGATCAATCGTTTGTTCAATATGATGAAAAAGGTTCTAAATGGTATGCATACGGAGGCGATTTTGGTCACCCTACCAATATTCCGGCATCTGATAAAAACTTTTTAATCAATGGGTTAATCAGCTCTGATAGAAAACCAAATCCCCATTATTATGAAGCTCAAAGGGTTTCCCAACCCATCACCATAAAGGCGATAGATCTTGAAAAAGGGATATTTGAAATCACTAATAATCTGGATTTTACTGATTTATTTGAAGCATTTGATATCTTTTACCGTATTAATGCATTTAATGAATCAGGATATTATTACTCCAATGGAAATTCATTTAGATTAAAATTAGAACCAGGGAAATCAACACTTTTTACCATTAATTATCCCGATTGCTTTTTACCATTTATCGTACAATTTCATACAGAACCCATTGATTCAAAAGTTCCTGATTTAAGTAAATATCCAATCACACATAGTGGTTTAAAATATTGTAACAATCAATTTTCATTCCTTGTTTCTGCTCCAAAAACTGAACAACAAATTGAATTTTCTAAAGTATCAAAAATCAAAACAAAATTTAAGAATAATTTACTCATTGTTCAATGTGAATATCAAAAATTTATTTTTGATACCATTACAGGGCAATTAATTTCTATAAAAATCAATAAAAAAGATATTCTCGAAAAACCTTTAAAATTGAATTTCTGGAGAGCTCCCACTGATAATGATAAAGCTGATCGGAAAGGTTCAAAAGCATGGGATCAGGCTGCTTTAAATCAATTAAAATGGAAGGTAAAAGATCTTTCATTTAAAACTTCTGATTCTCTATTTCTACTTCATCTTTTTTTGAATGGCATCCAACCAAATGGCGAAACTGTTTTTGAGGCGATTCAAACATTTACTATAACCAATAATCATGATCTATTGATTGAAAATCAGATCAAACCATCAAAACAAGTTAAAACAGTTGCAAAAGTTGGGTTACAACTTGGACTTTCCAAAGATTTCTCTAATGCAAGCTGGTTAGGATTTGGTAACGAATCCTATCCGGATCGAATGAAGTCAGGTTTAATGGGATGGTACGAATCTCCTATCAATGATTTATTTTATAAATATGTCAGACCTCAGGAAAGTGGCAACAGATCAGCAACTCAGCAGTTAATTCTTACTTCCAAAAAGAACAAATTAAATATTAATTTGATCGATTCAGATTTTAATTTTAGTATTTATCCCTACACAGATCAAAATATTGATACGGCAAAACATATCATTAAACTGATCGAAAATGATTATTGGACTCTTAATTTAGACTACAAACAAGCTGGTCTAGGAACTGCAACCTGTGGTCCGGGAACCAGAACTATGTACCAATTGGATCAATCTGATTATCAATTTACTGTACATATCAATACTCTTGGAAAATGGTCTGAAAATAAGATACAGTTTAATTCAAAAAATTATTTCCCCTACCCTTCTGATTGGATTTTTAAATCGTATCAAACATCAATGAATCAAGATGTTAAATCAATTATCTTTAAAAAACAGCCTCATTCAAAATATAATAAAAATTACGCCATTGCATTGTATGACAACTACTTAGGAATTTGTGGAGATTATCAGGAAAATTGGATTGGTTTCATGGGTGATACATTAGAAACAACCATAGTTCTTGAGAAATCAGAATCTGTACAATCAATATCTTTAAGATTCTGTCACGATCCGAATAGTTGGGTTTTTGCACCTGGTACCATTTATTTTCAGACTTCAAATGATGGTATAAACTATTCTAATGAAAAACTTTTAGAGACTCCATTTTTAACAGAAGATAAAAAAAATATAAATACTCAATTGGTTACATATAGTATTAAGACAGATGGTTCTAAATATATCAGAATAGTTGCGATTCCGCTTGAAAAACTACCATCTTGGCATTCCAATCCGGGAGAAAAAACCTGGATCATGACCGACGAAATAATCATTAACAAACAATATTAAACAGTATGAAAAGAGCTTTAATAAGTGTAAGCGACAAAACAAATCTCCTAGAATTCGTTAAAGAATTGATTGCATGCAATTATGAAATTATCTCAACCGGAGGAACTAAAGCAATGCTTGAGAAAGAGGGACTTAAAGT
>JAEWUL010000143.1 GCA_023459435.1 Bacteroidota bacterium | reverse complement strand
CACCTAAGTCGACCATAGCGCGTGATGAAGAGACCTCTGCATGCAACGTATTAGCCAGATCCTGCAGTTTTTTGAACCCTTCAGCATTTCCAACCCCTCTACCACCGGAAACCAGAATTTTGGCTTCAGTAATATCAACCAAATTTTTACTCTCTTTTACGGTATCCAGTATTTTAACTTTAAACTTAGAGTCGTCAAATGAAATGTTCACTTTCTCCACTCTTCCGGATCTGGTAATATCTTTTGCTCCTTTCATCATCACACCGGGTCTTACTGTAGACATTTGAGGGCGATGTTCCTTACAAACGATAGTGGCCATAAGATTTCCTCCAAATGCGGGTCTGGTCATCATCAAATGCCGATCTTCTCCAATCTCCAGTGCAGTACAATCTGCCGTTAAACCGGTTCCTATACGTGCGGATAATCTTGGGCCTAGGTCACGTCCTATTGTTGTAGCTCCAATCAAAATTATTGAAGGTTGATAGGTATTTACCAGTTGAGTAAACGCCTGAGTATAGGGTTCTGTATTATAGTCTGCAAGATTGGGGGAGTCTGCATACAATACAATATCGGCACCATAGGAAATCAGTTCATAAGCAGACTCTTGCATCTGATTTCCCAGAAGGATGGCTATTACCTGTTCATTTAACTTTTCTGATAGTTCACGTGCTTTATTCAGAAGTTCCAGACTCACATTTTGAATCTGACCATTCCTTTGTTCTACGAAAACAAAGATATTTTTATATGTTGATAGGTCCATTTTATAACAATTTTTAATTAAATAATGAATTTTTCTTTCAATTTATCCATGATGATCTCGACAGCCATTTGAGGATCCACTTCATATTTTTGTCCGGCTGATTTAACCCCTTTGGAAAAAGATTTATGTACCCGTGTAGGCGACCCTTTAAGGCCCAGTTTAGTCTCATCAACAGAGATCTGTTCAAAGCCCCACACTTCTACTTCTTTTTTATATGCGGTCATGATCCCATTTACAGACATATAGCGTGGTTGATTGGCAGATGCAAGCACTGTAATCAGACAGGGAGCCTCTACCTGAACCATTTGATATCCCTCTTCATTTGCTTTGCGAATGGTAAAAGTGCCATTTTCGAACTGTAGATCTTCCACATAGGTAACTTGAGGTAAATCAAGTAATTCTGCAATTTGTGGTCCCACTTGAGCAGTATCTCCATCTATTGCTTGTCTACCAGTAATAATCAAATCATACTCCAAATTGCGAAGAGCACCGGATATTGCATTGGACGTTGCCAAGGTATCTGCACCTGCAAAACGTTTGTCAGTAAGGTGTATCGCTCTATCAACACCCATTGCGAATGCTTCTCTTAAGATCTGGTCTGCTTGTGCTGGGCCCATTGTGATTACTGTAACATGCGCTCCAAACTGATCTTTTAATGAGAGGGCCATTTCAAGTCCCCCTTTATCATCGGGGTTCATGATACTTGGAACGCCATCCCTGATCATCGTTCCTGTTTCTGGATTTAATTTGATCTCTGTGGTATCAGGTACCTGTTTTATACAAACTATAATTTTCATATTCAACTCTTTACAAATGATTAACTATTTTAACAAACTGGCTGCAATCACCATTCTTTGAACTTCTGAAGTCCCTTCATAAATTTCCGTGATTTTGGCATCTCTCATCATCCTTTCTACAGGATATTCGCGGGTATAGCCGTACCCTCCATGAAACTGAACGGCTTTTGAAGTCACTTCCATTGAAGTTTCAGCAGCAAATAGTTTAGCACGTGCTGCTTCTACGGAATAAGGAAGTTTCATATCTTTCTTGTAAGCAGCTACACGTACCAGTAATCTTGAAGCTTCTATTTTGGCATCTAAATCTGCCAATTGAAATTGCGTATTCTGGAACTGACCGATTGGTTTTCCAAATTGTTTTCTCTCTTTTACATACTTAACAGTCTCATCCATAGCACCTTGAGCAATACCAAGTGCTTGTGATGCAATTCCTATTCTTCCTCCATCCAGGGTTTTCATGGCTAGGCCAAAACCGCCTCCCACTTTACCAAGTAAATTCTCTTTAGGGATGATACAGTTTTCAAAAATCAACTCACAGGTTGCGGATCCACGGATACCCATTTTTTTCTCTTTTTTACCGATTGAAAAGCCGGGTGTATCTCTTTCCACTATAAATGCAGAGATCCCTCTGGTTCCCTGGGATTTATCTGTCATGGCCATCACGATGTACACATGTGCATACGCAGCATTTGTGATAAATATTTTGGATCCATTCAAGATGTAATGATCCCCTTTCAGGATTGCTGTTGTTTGTTGTGCAGAAGCATCTGTACCTGCATTTGGTTCAGTTAGGCCAAAAGCACCAATCCATTCACCGGAGCAAAGTTTAGGCAAATACTTTTGTTTTTGTTCTTCTGTTCCAAACTCGTATATAGGCGCTGCACAAAGTGAGGTATGGGCAGAAACAATAACTCCTGTTGTTCCACATGCTTTGGAAAGCTCTTCAACAGCCATTGAATAGAGTATATTATCTCCTCCGGCACCTCCGTATTCAATGGGAAAAGGGATCCCCATAAGTCCAATTTGTGACATTTTTTGAACCGTTTCGAGTGGAAAACGTTCCTCCTCATCAATTTCAGCAGCAAGAGGTTTAACCTCATTTTCAACAAAAGCTCTGATCATCTGTAAGAACAATGTTTGTTCTTTTGTAAGTGAAAAATTCATATCTTTTTTTTATTTTTTTAATTATTGGATGCTAATTATGAATACAACATTCACAAGGTGAATATTGATTTTATATTGACGGAAAATGGTATGAAACTACCTTTTTAAGTTACAAAAAAAGGGACATTTTAAAATGAGGAAAATCAGATTTGACAAAGGTGGAAAAAAGGGTTAAAGGCAGATCTTTTTTTCGATAAATGGGTATAGGAACCTCCTCTTTATCAATAAGATGCATAACAGTATAGGGTATATTCATTGTATTTAATTTTTGTACAAAAATACGATAAAAAAAGGTAATTTTCTTTAGTGAATTCACAAAAATTCTTAAATGTTGCCCGTTAAAAAGATCATAATCATAAAACAAAAAAGGCGTAAATTTTCATTTACGCCTTTCGATATCAAAACAAGAGAATTCTAATACAAGAAACTCAATAAAATACCTGCTGCTACAGCACTACCAATTACACCCGCCACATTTGGGCCCATGGCATGCATCAACAAATAGTTGGTTTTATCATATTTTAATCCTTCAACATGAGAAACACGGGCACTATCAGGAACTGCAGACACTCCGGAGTTTCCGATCAATGGGTTGATTTTGTTTCCATCTTTTAAGAATAAATTGAAGAATTTTACAAATGCGACACCTGCTGTTGTAGCAAAAACAAATGA
>JAEWUL010000142.1 GCA_023459435.1 Bacteroidota bacterium | reverse complement strand
ATTCTAGATTTCTTTGCCGGAAGTAGCACCACAGCTCACGCCGTAATGGATTTGAATAAAGAGGATGGAGGAAATAGAAAATATATTTGTGTTCAATTACCTGAATTGTGTGACGAGAAAAGTGAAGCTTTTAAGGCTGGTTTTAAAACGATCGCTGATATCTCAAAAGAACGAATTCGGAGAGCTGGAATAAAAATTCATCAAGAAACTGAAACAAAAATTAAAAAGATCGAATCTGATATTCAAAAACTGCAAGGTGAAATCCCAACAGAAGAAACCCAAACAGAAATTGAAAATTTAAAAATCAAAATGGAACAATTAAAAACTCAAGATTTTGGTTTTAAAGTGCTAAAATTAGAAGAGAGCAACTTCAAACAATGGAAGCAAATTAACAATAAGGATCTTAACGCCCTAGAGGAACAAATGAAACTATTTGTTGATCCTGTATCTGAAACCGCAACTGTTGAAAACATGGTGTATGAACTTTTATTGAAAAGCGGAAAAGATCTAAACAGCCCCATTGAAAAAAATGACGGATATTTTCTGATAAACGGCAACGAACTGGCTCTGATATTAGAAAAAGTAAGTCAAGAACTCATATCCGAAGTTATAAGTAAATACCCCAAAAAAGTGATTGCTTTAGACAAACTATTCAAAGGCAACGACCAACTCAAAACCAACACTGTACTGCAAATGAAAGATGCAGGGATTGAATTTAAAACGATATAATTATGCCGATAGATAGAATTCAAATTAAAAATTTTAAGTCCATTAAAGACTCCGGAGAGATCCAAATTAAACCGATTAATATTTTAATTGGAGCAAATGGTACCGGTAAAAGTAATTTTATTTCATTTTTTAAAATGCTTAATAGCATATATAAAAAACGTCTTACATTTTATGTAGCTGAAAATGGATATGAAAATAATTTATTGTATTTTGGGAGAAAGAGATCAAAATCTATTGAAGGGAGCATTGTATTTCGTCCGGAAAGTAAAAACACGAATAACCGATATGATTTTAAATTAGTTCCCAAAATGCATTCTTCAGGATTCTATTTTGAAAAAGATGAAGGGGGATATAATTTTCATCCTATAGGGAATGAAAAATGGGATTATGAAGATTTAGGTGGTAAAGGTAAGGAGGAGAGTGGAATTTCTGAAAATGAAATTTTAACCCGCGCAAAGCATTTGAGAGATTTTTTTGAAAGTTTTAATGTTTTCCATTTTCACGATACAAGTTCAAATTCTAACTTAAAACAACCAAGTAAAACACTGGATTATAAGTATCTAAAATCTGATGGTAGCAATTTAGCGTCATTTCTTTATAAAATTAAAGACACTCATCCTAAACATTTTAAAATGATCGAATATACCATTCGATCTGTTGCTCCATTTTTTGACAAATTTGATTTAACACCAGACTCAAAAAATCAAGACACCATTTTTCTAACCTGGCTTGAAAAAGGATCAGATGAGTACTTTAATGCGCACCATTTATCAGATGGGACTTTACGCTTTATCGCATTGACTACTTTGCTTTTACAACCTGAATTACCTCGAACTATCATTTTGGATGAACCAGAATTAGGATTACACCCATTTGCAATCTCTAAATTAGCAGGAATGATAAAAAATGCATCCGTCCATTCTCAAATCATTATAGCCACTCAGTCTGTTAATTTAGTGAATGAATTTACGGCTAATGACATTATTGTAGTGAATAGAGAAGATCAACAAACTGTTTTCAAAAGACAGTCCGATGAGACCCTTAAAACATGGTTGGAAGATTATTCTATAGGAGAATTGTGGGAGAAGAATGTGATTGGAGGTAGGTTATGAAAAGAGCCATATATATTATTTGTGAGGGGCAAACAGAAGAAGAATTTGTAAATGTTATATTAAGACCCTATTTCAACACTCTTCAGATTTATGATGTCCGCCCAATTCTAATGTCAACGAGCAAAGGGCATAAAGGAGGTGATATTAAGTATGCCCGTTTGAAATTTAATATCGAAAAATTATTACAACATGAACAAGATGTCATTGTAACAACATTCATAGATTTTTTTAGATTAAAAAATGATTTTCCTAAATTTGAACCTGCTCAAAATATTCTAAATAAATTTGAAAGAGTTACTTTTCTTGAAAATGCAATTTTAGAAGATATAAGGAATCCAAGATTAATACCTTATATACAATTACATGAATTTGAAGGCCTTCTATTTTCCTCAAAAGATGGATTTCAATTCTTGCCCGATTTAAAACAAGCCAACCTAAATAGGTTGCTTTTAGCAGTTGATGAAAAAGAAAATCCCGAAGAATTAAATGATGGACCTTTAACAGCTCCTTCAAAAAGATTAGAACAAAATATACTGGGTTATGATAAAAACAAACCTTTTTATGGAGGGATAATTGCAGAAATAAACACTATTGAGAACATTCTATCTCGCTGTTTAAGATTTAAAAATTGGATAGAATTATTGATTCAACAATACAACTCATGAAACTCTCCTTTGAATCTAATCTACATTATCAACAGGAAGCGATAAGTTCTATTACAGGGCTGTTTGAAGGGCAACCTATAGGGAATGGCTTGATGCAAATAGAAATATCGGAATTGGATACTTATGCTCATATTTATAGTTATGGGAACCGTTTGGTGATCTCTGAAAATCAAATTTTGGAAAATCTACAATCCATTCAAAAGAAAAATGAGATCAATGTTTCATCTCAATTGGAAGGGATGCACTTTTCCGTTGAAATGGAAACTGGTACCGGAAAAACGTATGTTTATTTGAGAACCATATATGAACTGAACAAGTTATATGGATTTAAAAAATTTGTAATTGTTGTTCCATCCATTGCCATTCGTGAAGGAGTTTTGAAAAATCTTGAAATTACTCATGACCATTTTCAAACATTATATGATAATGTTCCTTTGAATTTTCAAGTTTATGAAAGTACTAAGGTTTCCTCATTAAGAGGATTTGCTACTACAAACAATATTGAAGTATTGGTAATCAATATCGATTCTTTTGCAAAAGATGAAAATATTATCAATAAACCTAATGATAAATTAACTGGACAAAAACCTGTTGAATTTATTCAAGCTACTCATCCCATTGTTATAGTGGATGAACCTCAGAATATGGAAACTGAAAAAAGGATTGCAGCAATTGATAATTTAAATGCACTCTGTACCATTCGATATTCTGCAACCCATAAAAACCTTTATAATCTTACGTATAGTCTTAATCCGGTAAAAGCTTACGATTTAGGTTTGGTAAAGCAAATCGAAGTGGATTCCATTATGGAGGAAAATGCATTTAATGATGCTTTTATATCTGTTGATTCTATAACTGCAACTAAAACTAAAGTCACAGCAAAAATTACAATAAACAGTAATGAAAAAGGCCGAGTAACTAAGAAAACATATAAAGTAAAAGTTGAAGATGATCTTTATAAGTTATCAAATGAACGTGAAATATATTCTGAAGGTTATATCATTGAGGAAATTGATGCAGTAAATCAAACAATTTCGTTTTCAAATGGAACATTATTGTACTCAGGTAATTCCCAAGGTGGTTTAACAGATGAAACTTTTAAATTTCAAATTAGAAAAACGATTGAAGAACATTTGAAAAAAGAGATTCGTTTAAATAAATTGGGAATAAAAGTATTATCCCTATTTTTTATTGACAAAGTTGCCAATTATAGAGGGTATGATTTATCTGGGGAAAAATTGAAAGGAAAATTTGCTCAATGGTTTGAAGAGATCTACCAAGAATATATTTCAAAACCTGCATTTAAAGAATTAGATAGATTTCCAATTCAAGATATTCATAAAGGTTACTTTTCTATAGATAAGAAAGGAAAAATCAAAGATAGTAAAGAAGATCGTTTAAATAAAGATGATGAAGATACATTTTCACTCATCATGAGAGAGAAAGAAAAACTTTTAGATCTGAATAATTCATTACGTTTTATTTTT
>JAEWUL010000141.1 GCA_023459435.1 Bacteroidota bacterium | reverse complement strand
AGATAGATCTCATCCTGATCTGTAAATTCGTTTTGATACACTCTTTTCCCATGTAGATCCGTGATATATAATTGGATATCAGGAATACTCTGATTGAAGAAGATCTTAAATGTTCCATTATTGGGATTGGGTATTAATCTAGCATGAAGCGAATTGGTAACTTCATGGATTCCTATACTGGATATGGGGTAGCAATCGGATGTGTCAATACAATTGTTTTGAGAAATCTCAACCGCATAGGCCCCATTTATGGCAGGGTAAAACGAAGCGTTGTTTTCCCCAATAATGATTGAATAGTTGTTGTTGCAATCCAACCATTGAAATGATGCATTACTTGCCATTGCTGTTAAAGAAGTATCATTTGGAATAATAGTAAGATCTACTGTATCAATTGTTAGGTTAATCGTTATGATACTATCACAACCCATGAAGTTTGGAATAATGGCGTTTTTAACACCAGATGTAGTATAGATTGCTCCATCAGGGGCAGTATATGTAAAACAAGCGGTTTCAAGGATTGTTGAATAAGAATCTAAACTATTAATGGTTATGGTTTGAATGATTGTGCTGTCAATATTTAATGTAGTGTCTGTAACAGTTAAGCTAATATCGTATGATCCAGGTGAAAAATAACAATGAATAGGTTCACTTTGTTCGGAGGTGTTTCCATCACCAAAATCCCAAAAGTAAAGATCTCCATCTATACTTAGATTGGTAAATGTTACTGCCGTTGAATCACAGGTTTGGTCTAATATATATGTAAAATATGCAATCGGTAATGATAATTTTTCAATCGTTTCTTTAATGACCATACTCCATATTCCATTTGTATCCTTAAATTGAAAATGGATATCATAGAATCCTTTATTAAGATTAGATAAATTGATGGAATCTAAGATGGTTACTTGAAAATTGGGATCGAAAGGAATAGAAATGGCTCCATTAACATCTGTATTAATCCAATAACGCACTTCTGTTATGTAGTTTAAAGGGATTAGTTGTTCTGGTTTTTTATAAAAAAAGTGTTTGTATACACTACTCCACAAACCTGAATTCCCCTTAAATCTGAGGTTAAGAGCCTGAACACCATTGCTTAAAGTGCTCATATTTAAAATAGTGTCAATATTATATACTTGTTGAGGCGTTGTATTAATGGTGGTTCTATTTTCAAAATCGTTATTAAACCAATATTCGTATGACGTCAAAGTTGGAATAGTATCGCTTTCCGAGGAGCTTCTTTTATAAAAAAATGTAGTATTAATAGGACTGATTTTTCCAGCTTGATCAAAAGTGCGAAAATGAAAGAGGTGTGTTCCAGGGGAAAGCACTCCTGTTGAAATAGTTTCGTCAATAGTCAACTGGTTTGTTGCTGGAACTGTAATGATTTGTCTGGTTTCATATTGGTTATCAAACCAAAATTCATATCCTACGATATTCGATTGGCAAAATCCGAGAGAGAACAATCCAAAAAATATCAAGAAAATTGTAATTCTTTTCATCGTTAATCGTTTTGAGCTTCGACTTGGATTTGGATATGTAAATTGCCATTATGATCAGTAGTTGGAGCAATGTTTTTAAATTGTATGTGTGGATTTAGCGGAACAGCTCCCTCTTTATAGGGGAAAGCCCCTCCATAGATTCCAATTTCAGTACCATCGACTCCTAGATAAGTTGAGTTATTTTGCAAGTGATAGTTATGGGCGTAGTTAAAGCTATAACCAGTTTGATTTACAAAAATATCACTTTGAGGGATTCCAACATAGTTGTTTAGTGCCGTTGCTGAGGTGCCAAAATTTGGAGTTGCATTGATAAACAGGTTGTTATTAAAGATGTTTCCACTTCCAGTTGTAACTCCATAGGGATAAAGAAAAATATTGTTGTTCAAAGTATTGTTATGACCAGTAAAAACATAATGTTGCCACATGGAATAAACTCCATTAAAGAAAATGTTGTTATAGAACTGATTGCCGGTAGTGTTATAAACGATATAATTGAAAAGATTATTTGAAGCGAATACATTTGTTGCGTTGCTTAGATCTAAATAATCACCAAAAACATTACCGATTAAACTGAGATTGGTACAGGGTGAAGTTAAACTGCCATGAACCAGAAAATGCGAGTTGATTTTACATCTTTTGACAATCACATTGTTCACAGAATGATTGTTCTGAAACTCAAAAGTGGAAGTGCATTCAACACCTTCAATATAAAACATATCGGCGTTTTCGCTAAGGATTACATTTCCAGTAATGAAAGTTTTTCCTGTTGCCAGAGTAGAATCCACGTAGTGTCCTGCTCCAAAAATCATTAATTTTTTATCAAAAACGGCTGGAGGAGAGAACGAATGACCGGATAAGTATAGGGTGTCACCATCCTGGGCTGCAAGATATGCAGCATTTAATGGATTGTTTAAACTGAAAATCTGAACACCTGTTGATGAATGTAATGCAACAGTTTGAGATTGTACACTCAGGAATAATAAGGCTAAAGCTACTAAAAAGAATAATTTTTTCATAATTATATTTTTAAAACGCAATTTCTTGATCAATAAACTCCTATTATATACATATTCATCTTTAATAAATAGTTGTATTACAATAGATTGATTTTGATTTTGCAAATATAATATAAAAATGACAAGAAATCAATATTAATTATTTTCAGATTGTTTTTGTCTGAGATACACATGCCGGATATTATTGATTCCGGTATCTCTTTCATCAACTTCAAATAGATTTAACGATTTGATTAAGGGAAGCAACTTCGGGAATCCATAGTTTCTGGAGTCAAAATCGGGTTTCTTTTTAAGGATAAAGTTCCCAAGATTTCCAAGGAATGTGTACCCATTTTCATCGGCCAGGTCATTCACACTTTCCATAATTAATTTTCTAGTGTATTCATCCACTTTGTTTAGTGGTTCATTTTTCCCTTTCAGAACTGATGTTGATTTAGAGGATTGCTCTTCGGGTTCATTTTTCAAAATCTCTAGATAAATAAACTTATCACAAGAGGAGATGAATGGCTGAGGTGTTTTCTTCTCACCAAAGCCTAATACTTTCATACCAGCTTCTCTCAAACGTGTGGCTAGTCTGGTAAAATCACTATCGCTGGAGACAATACAAAAACCGTCCACCTTACCGGAATACAAGATATCCATTGCATCAATGATCAAAGCACTATCGCTGGAGTTTTTGCCGATTGTGTAGCTATACTGCTGTATAGGTGTGATCGCATTTTCCAGCAGCACATGTTTCCAACCTGATACAGTTGGTTTTGTCCAATCTGCATATATTCTTTTAATAGTGGGTGTC
>JAEWUL010000140.1 GCA_023459435.1 Bacteroidota bacterium | reverse complement strand
CGTCAATACTATCAATAAGAACATTCCCTAATGAATCAACTAATTTTTTGTTACAGAATGCGATACCTTTATTGAAAATACTTCCTCTACAAGAGATTTGTTTGGCTAGACATCCATTTTTATCAATATAAAAGGAGTTAGCAAAATCATATTCCTTATCTGAGACTCTTGCATATCCATATTCGAATCGACAAGCGTATCCAAAGTTCCTTTCAAATACTTTTTCTCCCTTTTTATCAACAAACCAATAGGAGTTGGTTTTCCAATTTTTAATCACTGCATATCCTTCACTATATGAATCTGCGGGTGAGCAATACCTTTCTAATTCATAAATAATCTTTCCTGATGTGTCAATGCAAGCCCACAGATCATCACCATTTGAAGCTTGCTTTTCAGATACAAAAACTAAACCCTCACAAAATCCAGGATATCTAACTCTTTTATACTTTGGTTTAATGATTACTTTACCGGTCTTATCCATAAAACCATATTTATAATCATCTCCTCTAAATTCATATAACCCATTCCCTTGAGCGAATACACCTAATGGAAAAAGTAAAAGGATAATTCCAAATTTTAGAAAAACTGTAACTTTTCTAAGTTTTAGTTCAAAATTCATATTGAAATTGATTTAATCATAATACTCCTCAAATTTTTCACAAAAATAAACAATTTTTAATATTCTTACAATCTTTGTAAAATAATGCCACGAATTCACAATTTAATATTCTAATATCCATATAATGAAATATTTAACCATTTGCTAATTCACAAATTTGCTAATTTTCTAATTCTCCCTTATCCAATCCTGATTTTAGAGTGCCCATTGCCACTCGGAACCACTTCAATGTGGGTCGCAATCCGCTCCTTGAGCTCATTTAAGTGTGAAATGACTCCAATGATTTTTCCCTCACTCTGTAAATTGGAGAGCGCATTTAGAGCAACATCCAGATAATCAGAATCTAAGGTTCCAAACCCTTCATCGATAAACATCGTGTCGATGCTCATGTTTTTGCTTGCCATGTTGGCTAAACCGAGTGCAAGGGATAATGATACAATAAACTTCTCACCCCCGGATAGATTCTGGGCTGTTCGCTCTTCATTGTTCTGAAACTGATCAATAACCGATAACTCAAATGGATTGGAAACATCATTCGTACGCTTGAGTATGTAGCGGTCTGACATTTTTTGAAGTTGCTTGTTCGAAATCCCTATCAAATGCTCAAAGGTGAGTGCCTGGGCAAAATTGCGGTACTTTTTCCCATCCGCTGAGCCAATCAAAAGATTTAGTTTTTCCCATTTAATGCAGATTTGTTGTTGATGCTCTTTCTCTTTGAGCTTTTTGCCACTCTTTTTCAGGTTTTCTTCATTTGTCTTTAACAACTGATCATAACCGCCCACCTTCTGCGATAGTTCATTAATCGAATTTCTTATTTCATCATGTTCAGTTTGAAGTTCCTCTTTACTCTTTTCAGTGATCCCAAGCTGTTTTTTTTCTGAATATTCTTTTGTTTTTTCTTTAATAACGGCCAGAAATCCGTTTAATTCCAATTTGTTTGCGGTAAGCGCTTGTTCAATCTGGATTTTATGATTTTCATGGTTATCAATCTCCTTTTTCAGACGGGTTTCCTCCTCATCCACTATTTTATTGCCAAATCGTTGAGTTCTCTCCAACTGCAACTCCTGCAATTCAGTTTCAAGATTCAGTTTTTCACCGTTTTTTTGATCTATTTGAGCATGTATCTCTTCTAACTTGCTGTTGTATAACGTAATATTGTTCTTTAAATCTACGATTTTTTGCTGAAGTTCATCACTTTCCTTTTTATTTAACGTCCATTGTTCCAGACATTTTTGTAATGCAGAGATCGTCTGAACCCCATATTTTTCTAATTTTTTCAGGTAAAGCTGGTGATCAACCTGATACTTATCCTCCAGATTTTGTGAAAACTCTTTTTTTGTCTGCCATTCTTGCTCTGCCATTTTTAGAGCTGTTTCGGCTATATTTTTACTTTTTTCCAGCGTCTCCTTATCCTTTTGCAAATTAGGAATCTCAATATCTCGTAATTTTTTTAATGTTTTTTCCAACTCTAATCCCAAGGAGATCGTGCTATTTATGGCATCAAATTCTTTTTGACTTTGTTCTAAATGTTCCTCCAATACAAAGGTTCTATTTTTATCTGAAATGATGAGGTTTGGAATCAGTTTCTGGAGTTCTGAACTTAATTTTGATTGTTTAATTTGATTTCCTTCTAAATTATACTCCTCTTTGGAAAGATTGCAAAGATAATTGGTCTTATCTGAACCCAGTTGAGCGATTTTTTTCTCCATCTCCTGCAAATTGAAAGTGAGTTCTTTGATCTGAGATTTAAGGTGTCGCAATTCTGTATCTTTTTCCCCCATTTCCGGAATATTTCCGATGGCATATGGGTGATCGAGTGCTCCACAAAGGGGACAAGCTTCTCCATCTTTGAGCTCTTTGCGATGCGCTTCCAAAAGTTGAATTTTTTGAGCCAATTTGATATTCTCTTCTAACAATTGTATTTTTTCTTCCCCTTGTGATAGTTCCTTTTTGATTTCATTGCTCTTTAGGAGCAGTTCCTTTTCCTGAATCTTAGATTCTTCGATTAATTTTTTAATTTCAAAGATCTCTTTCTGGTGATTTTGAGTATTTTTATCAATTTCCAAAAGTGAAACAATTAGATTTTTGGAACTAATAATATGCTCTTTTTCAGATTGATACGTTAGTATATCTTTCTGGTTTAAAACCTTTTGTAGTTCCTCTTTTTTACTTTCAAGTTCTTTACTTTTAGTGATTAATGCCTGATTTTTAGTACTAAATAATTGATTAGTTTGCTCGAACTGCTCTTTCTTCAGCGATATACCTTCCTGGATATTTGATAGCTCCTCTTTGATTTTATTGATTTCTGCTCTTTTGTTTTGTAAAAATTCATCTTCATTTTCAATAGCGGCAAATCTGGAAATCAATTCTTCAAAAACAACATTTTGTTTTGCCCATTCCTTTTTTTCGACCAACACTTTCTCAGCTTTTTCTAAATCCTCTTTCCCTTTTTGCAAAGTATTGGAAATATTTGCTTTTTGAAGCTCCAGATTTGTTAAAGATGCTATAATAGATTCATATAATTGTTGTTTGATTGTTAATTTTGTTTCTAAATCCCGAACCGCTTTAAAAACCGGCATTTGCTCATTCCAGATTTTTTTGGAAGTTTGTAATGCGATCTCAGCTTGTTCAAATTCCGATTTGATCTTAAGGGCACGCTCTTCTAAAACTGGAACTTTTTTTTGATTTTCCAGAATCGATTGTTCCAGATTTTCCAAATCCTGAAGCCATTTGATGCCATTCGTTATTTTTTGGATATTTGCTTCATGAGCTTTTTTAACGAGTTCAATATCAGAAATCTCCTGTTTATACTGGTTGATCTCCTCTTCTGTCAATATCTTGATCTGTCCCAATTCCAGGACGATTTTTTCCAATTTATCTTTTTCCTCTTTATTTTTCTCGAACACTTTTTGAGATACTTTTCCATAAATCTCAGTTCCGGTAATCTGTTCCAGCAATTCCCCTTTTTCAGCTTTGTTTGCCTGTAAAAAAGCTGCAAAACTCCCCTGTGCGAGCATGATCACCTTCGTGAATTGCTCAAAGGTGAGCCCTAGGATCTCTATAATCTTCTCATTGACTGTTTTTTCATCTTCATTTTTGCGTTCCCCTTTGATCGATATTTTATCGGCCACAATCTGATCATTTTCATCCGCGATAACACGCTCAATCTGTTTTAAAGTCCCGGTTCTGGCACGCTCCTGTTTCCAGGATGATTTCCATTTTTTCCCTGCCACTTCGAACACAATTTCTGCATAGCAGTCCTTTTCCCCTCGGGTCATCACTGCATTTTCTGTTCCCGTGATATCCACACGTGGGGTTTTACCATATAGGGCTAAAGAGATGGCATCCAGTATCGAACTTTTGCCGGAACCGGTCTTGCCGGTGATGGCAAATAGTCCCTCCTGTGTGAAGATGGGTGCGGTGAAGTCGATCTCGTTTTCGCCCGAAAGGGAGTTTATATTTTTAAATTTTAAATTTAATATTTTCATAAGATACTATTCTGTAATGTGTAAACCGCTGATGATCTCCTGATACAATTCTTTCAATTCCTCTTGTGAGACTTCAGAAATATCGTTTTTCTCCAGTAAAGTATCAAAAACTTTAAAAACATCGAGTTCATCCAAGGCAACGGCTGTGTCTTCCAAGGTTAAGCCCTCGTTCAGGTATTGTCGGTTCTGGATTTTGAGAATCTCAATGTTAGAATCTGAAGTTTGTTCATAGGCCCAAGAGGCAAAATCGGGAAAAACATCACCTCCATTATAGATCATCTCAACCCAAACAGATTGATTCAGAGCTTTGAGTTCAGCTAATCGTTTTGCGATCAACTCTTTATCTCCAACAATCGATTCCAGCTTTTGAAAAACGGGGATCTCTTTGGTTTCTATGTTGATGGACTCCTGAATGTCAAGAATATAAACCGATTTTTTCTGTTTTGCCTCTCCAAATCCCATAGGGATAGGGGAGCCGCAATACCGAATATGATCCTTGATTTTACAGGCAATATGGTAATGGCCCAATGCCACATAATCGAACAATTCAGGGAACATATC
>JAEWUL010000139.1 GCA_023459435.1 Bacteroidota bacterium | reverse complement strand
CTGCTGACGTTCAAAGCGAAATTATTAAAAAATACGAAGAAGAAAACAAAGAAGACGAATAGTCTTTTGAAAATTTCTTTTAAAAACTCTTACAAAAAGGCACTTTTGAAAAAAAGTGCCTTTTTTTTAAAATAGTGTTGTAAAATTTAAAAATTGTTGTAAATTTGACCGTTATTAATTAAAACACAAGGCTATGAAAAAATGTTTACTCTTTTCTGGGATCTTGTTTGCGTGTATCGCAATGCAAGCCCAAACAATTGTCTTTCAGGAAAATTTTGACACGTACAATGTAGGTGACAAGATTGCGGCCGTGAACACTAATTTCACGACATGGAGTGCCGCTCCCGGTACAGCTGAAGATGGTACAATCTCTGATGAACAAGCTGCATCCCCTTCCAACTCTCTGAAAATTGTTGGAGGTAATGATGTTGTTTTCCCTATTGCTAATTTTACCTCAGGTGAGTATGTGGTAGAATTTGACTATTTTGTGCCTACTACAGGCACTGGCGCCTATTTCAATGTGTTGCACAACTTCGCTGGATCAACCTCTGAATGGGCCTTAGAATGCTATTTCTACCCTAATGGTACCGGGTATCTCATGGTAGGAGGTTCTGCTGCAGATCAAATTACATTCACCTACCCTTCTGATCAATTTTTTCATGTATATATAAAAGTTGATTTGACAGAAGATGAAGCCAAACTGGAGATCAACAGCAACCAGGTGCATACCTGGCCGTTCCATTACACTCCTACTGCCACAACCGGTTTAACCCAGTTAGGTGGGGTGAACTTTTATGCTGCATCCCCTTCATCATCTTCTAATGGAACCTATTACGTTGATAATTTTAAACTCAGAATGGATGATGCTTCTGTTTCTGAACCTTCAAATTCATTGAAAATCTATCCAAACCCTGCTACTACCCTACTTAATATATCAGGAAATGATATTCAACTGATAGAATTATTTAATGTTGTTGGACAAAAAGTATACTCCGGAATTGAAACTTCTATCAATGTGAACGATTTGGCTCCAGGAACTTATTTCGTTAAAGTTACAACATCTAAGGGTACTCTTACCAAAAAAGCAGTGATTAAGTAGTAAGATACTGATATTTAAACATCTATAAAGAGACGTTGTATGCAACGTCTCTTTTTTTATGAAATTTAATTAAAACTTAAAAAAAAAAGTTTCCAAAGACACAATTTCTTATATTTGCAAAATAAATATTTGAGAAGATGTTAGAGAAGATTATCGATTTCAGTATTAAAAATAAACTTATTGTGATTCTATTCACTTTAACAATTGTCGCATTTGGTTTATTTGCCGTTTTCAAAATTTCGGTAGGTGCAGTTCCTGATATCACCAACAACCAGGTTCAGGTTATTACCACATCCGGAAATCTATCCACACAGGAGATCGAACAGTATATAACTGCTCCTGTTGAGATGGAAATGGCCAATTTGCCGGGTGTAAAAGAGATTAGATCTGTATCAAAATTTGGGATCTCTCTCGTTACAATTGTTTTTAAAGATCAATTAGGGACCTATTTGCCCAGACAACTTATTGCTGAAAAGATAAAAAGTGCTTCAGCAAAAATTCCGGAAGGGTTTGGCGTCCCGGAAATGGGCCCTATCACTACAGGATTAGGTGAAATTTATCAATATACTTTGGATATTAAAGAGGGTTATGAAAATCAATATTCTGCTACAGATTTGAGATCTATTCAGGACTGGGTGATCAAACGTAGATTATCTGGGATAAATGGAGTTGTGGAGATCAATAGCTGGGGCGGTTTCTTGAAACAATATGAAGTGGCTGTAAATCCAAGTCAACTTGTTGCTTTGAATGTCACATTATTAGAACTCTTTGATGCTCTTGAATCTAATAACAGCATCTCGGGTGGAGCTTATATTGAGAAAACGAATCAAAGTTACTTTATTCGAGGGGATGGGCAAGTTAAATCGATTGAAGATATTGAAAATATTGTTGTAAAAAACAGAAATGGAATTCCGGTACTGATAAAAAACGTGGCCGATGTTAAAATAGGTCACGCAAACCGCTATGGTGCCATTACTGCAAACGGAAAAGGGGAAACCATTCTTGGTCAGGTAATGATGTTAAAGAATGCAAACTCTAAAGAAGTTATCCAAGAAGTTAAAGATCGGGTTGCAGAGATTCAAAAAAACTTACCAGAAGGGGTTTCAATTAATCCTATCGTTGACAGAAGTGAGCTGGTGGCCAAAACAACATTTACAGTAGTAGAAAACCTGATACTGGGAGCCTTAATTGTTATGATTACTGTATTTCTGCTTTTAGGGAATTTTCGCTCGGCATTAGTTATAACATCAATGATTCCACTCGCACTTCTGTTCACTATATCGATGATGTATATTTTTGGCATTGATGCCAACTTAATGAGTCTGGGAGCTCTTGACTTTGGTATTATCATTGATGGAGCGGTCATCATTGTGGAGTTTATTGTTTTAAAAATTGCAACTAAAAAGAATGAAATTGAGATGGTTAAAGGGATAGATAGAGCAAATATGATGGATGCTATTTCTTTAGGAGGGGCTACAAAAATGATGAAATCTGCCATTTTTGGTCAAATCATCATTTTAATCGTATTTATCCCAATCCTTTCTCTGACTGGTGTGGAAGGCAAAATGTTTAAACCGATGGCTTTGTCATTTTGTTTTGCGATTATTGGAGCGATGATCATGGGATTGACCTGGCTTCCTGTTGCATCCTCATTGTTTTTGAAACCATCCAATCCTCACAAAAAAAACATTTCAGATTGGATCATGAATCTTGCATATAAGTCGTACCTTCCCGTTATTCACTGGGCTTGCTCCCATAAGAGAATTGTTCTGGGTATGGCTTTAGCCTCTTTACTTTTTACCGGATTTCTTTTTACGAAAATAGGAGGTGAGTTTGTCCCCACTCTTGATGAAGGTGATTTTGTCATTCAACCTGTCCTCAAAACAGGAACATCATTGTCAAAAACGATAGAAACAACAACTAAAATGGAACAGTTGCTGATACAAAACTTTCCAGAAGTGGATAAAATTGTAAGCAGAATTGGCGCCGCCGAAGTTCCCACAGACCCCATGTCTATGGAAGAAATTGATATGATCATAAAACTTAAACCAAGAAAAACATGGAAAAATGCAAAAACAAAAGAGGAATTAGCAGATAAATTCAAAGAGGTCCTTTCAGATATTCCCGGTATAGAATACGAATTTACCCAACCTATTGAAATGAGGTTTAACGAGTTAATAACGGGGGTTCGTTCTGATATCGCAATCAAAATTTTTGGCGATGATTTAGAATACATTGATAAAAAAGCGGTTGAAATTAAAGAGTTAATTGAAGGAATTCCTGGGGCCAGTGACATTATCATGGAGAAAACAGCAGGGTTACCCCAAATAAAAATTGATTACAACCGAGCCAAAATTGCATATTACGGATTAAATATAAAAACACTGAATCAATACCTGGCAGCCGCATTTGGTGGCGAAACGGCAGGTGTTGTTTTTGAAGTGGAAAGAAGATACGACCTGGTTGTCAGATTTGATCAGGCTAATAGAACCGATATTGATGATATTAAACAATTAAAAGTTCCTATTTCAAACGGAAATCAAATCCCATTATCCGAATTAGCCGACATTAATTATGCTGAAGGTCCAGCTAAAATATCCCGGGAAAATACTCATAGACGTGTCATTGTAAGTGTAAATGTCAGAAACAGAGATCTTCAATCTGTTGTGACTGATATTCAACATAAAATTGAGAAAAATATCACACTAAATCCTGAAACATACATAACCTACGGAGGTCAATTTGAAAACCTTCAAAATGCAACGAATAGATTGCTCGTAGCAGTACCTGTAGCGTTACTGCTCATTTTTATATTTTTACATTTTGCTTTTAAATCAATCAAAGATGCCATCATGATCTTTACAGCGATTCCTCTTGCTACTGTGGGGGGCGTTTTACTGCTCTGGATCAGGGGCATGCCTTTCAGCGTCTCAGCAGGAGTAGGTTTTATTGCCCTGTTTGGAATTGCGGTTCTTAATGGAATTGTTTTAATTGAACATCTTAAAGAATTAAAACTTAATGGAAACACTTGTTGGAGAGAATTGATCATTCAAGGA
>JAEWUL010000138.1 GCA_023459435.1 Bacteroidota bacterium | reverse complement strand
TGCGTTTTCTTTACGAATGCTTATAAGGAAGGTTTTGAATTATAAAACAATGATATAGTAAGATAACCTACTGTCTGTAGGATAGAATCCTTCAATGATCACTCTTCCTTTCATCAGATCTAGGCCTAGTAGTGTATTATAGGTAATATCTTCTTTACCCCCAATACTGGTGATCACATAACCCGGTTTAATCCCTGCTCTTTGTAAGGGAGAATTGGTTGCTTTTTCGAGTACATAACCTGATTTAACTCCATAGGTTTTTTTCTCCCGCTCTGTGAGCTCTCTGAAGTGAGCATTTAATACAGAAATTAATGGCTTCTTTTCAGGTTTTATGACATTGGTATTCCCGTTTTCATTGAGTAGAATGGCTTCAGTTTCCCGAAGTACTCCCTCTCTTTCATAAACAATATGGACTTTTTCATTAGGAGATGATTGAGCCATGATCTCATTGAGTTCAGGTAAAGTGTTGATCGTTTTGTTGTTGATTTTCATGATGATATCACCATCCTGCATGCCGGCTTTAAAGGCAGCTCCATCTTTTACAACCGTTGCAATATAGAGCCCTTTTACCTTTTTGACACCTATGTTTTCAGCTAACTTGGCATCCACTTCGGCAATATTTACACCCAGATAAGCTTTTTGGGTGATCCCATAATTGATCAGATCATTGGTAATCTTTTTTACAATGTTGGAAGGGATTGCAAACGAATATCCAGCATAAGATCCTGTGTTTGAGGCAATCGCAGTGTTGATCCCAATCAGTTTCCCCTCTAAATCTACTAAAGCACCACCACTATTACCACGGTTGACTGCTGCATCCGTTTGAATATAAAACTCAAGCGGGTTTTCTGTCATGTTCTTGCCTAATATGTTTAAATTTCTTGCCTTGGCACTGATGATCCCTGCTGTTACTGTAGATGTGAGATTAAATGGATTCCCAACAGCCAAAACCCATTGCCCGATTTTTGTTTCATCACTGTTTCCAAAATCGATCGTAGGTAACTCTGTCTCATTAATTTTAATCACAGCTATATCGGCTTCCGGGTCATTTCCAATAATCTCAGCAGAATATGTTCTTCGATCATTTAAAATTACATGAATCGCCTCTGCATCCTGAACCACATGATTATTGGTAATAATATATCCATCTGATTTAATAATTACACCTGAACCCGAAGTTTGAATTTTTCGGGAACTGGGCTGTGGCGCCAAAAACCAGAAGAAATCACTGTAAAAATTATTTTGTTGCGAAAACTCACACTGGATATGAACTACGGCATTAACCGTATGTTCTGCTGCTTTTGTAAAATCAATGGCTGGAACCTGTGCTTGTATTCCAGCTGAAACCATTGTAATGGAGAAAACAAAGACCCATTTTTTCATCAATTTTTTCATACTTCATTTTTTTTGGTTATAAGTTTATCTAATTCATTTAAACGATTTGTTTGTATAATTATTTTCTGGAATAGACCAAAAACAATCCCCTTTAGTTTAAAATCGTTTCTTTAATCATTTTTAACAATTCGTTTTTTTGGATCGGCTTTGAAATAGATCCATTACAACCAACGTCAAAAGCCTTTTCCACTTCATCCCGAACTGTATACGCTGTTTGAAGGATGATCGGTATACAGGAGTCCATCTTTCGGATCTCTTTTATTGCCACAATTCCATTCATCTCCGGCATCTGCGAATCCATTAAAATAAAGTCTAGCTCTCTGTTTGATTTAAATTGTTCAAGGGCTTCTTTGCCATTTGATGCTAAAATGATTTCGGAGCAATACTCATTTAACATGATTTTAATCATTTGCTGAGAAATAAAATCATCATCAGCAATTAGTACTTTTAAATTTTTAAAGTGAAATTCAAATTGGGGATCATGATCAAAAAGGTTTTTTCGGTCTGTTTTATTCTTTGATTCAATAAATGGAATGGTAATAAAAAAAGTACTCCCTTTTCCAACAATACTTTCAATAGTGATCTCACCTCCCAGCAGTTCAATATAACCTTTTGATATGGATAATCCTAATCCAGCACCTTGATATACTTGTTTATCAGGTTTAGTCGCTTGTATAAATCGCTCAAAAATTATTTCTTGTTGCGATTCCGGAATTCCGATCCCTGTGTCTTTTACATATATTTTTAATTGATCCTTGTCTCTACTATACCCAAACTCTATTGTTCCACAATGGGTGTACTTCAAACTGTTCTTGACTAAATTGATAAGAATGGCAACCAGTTTCTCACGATCAGTGACGCAATAGGAATCTTCTGTTATTAAACCGATAGAATATTGAAATTGAATACCTTTCTCTTCTGCTTCCGGTTTGAAAAAATGGTATACATAGTCAAATTGCTCATTTAAATTGGTTTCAGTCATGTTGAGCTCCATTGTTCCAGATTCAATCTTTGAAATATCTATGATGTCATTGATAATATTCATCATCCGATGACCACTCTTTTCTATGATTTCAAGATATTCGATCTGAATCTCTTTGGATAATATTTTCTCTTTCAACAAACCTGAAAACCCCAGAATGCCATTCATCGGAGTTCTGATCTCATGACTCATATTTGCTAAAAATGCAGATTTTAACCGATCACTCTCTTCAGCTCTGTTTTTCGCTTGTATCAACTCTGTTTCTTTTTGCTTTAAAAGATCTATGTTTCTTACATTGATGATGATGGCACGGATATGTGGGTTTGATAGAAAATTTTGTGCCACTGACTCATACCAGATAAACCC
>JAEWUL010000137.1 GCA_023459435.1 Bacteroidota bacterium | reverse complement strand
GTTATGATCGTAAAGTTGGGATATCGATTCATCATTTCCAGAAAAGCGTTGACCAAAAGAACCCCTTCAGATGGATTGGTAGTCCGAGCAAGTTCATCTACCAAAATCAACAATTTTCTCTCTTTTTTGGTTTCTTGTATGATATGATGGATGGTTAAAATCTCGAATGCAAATGAGGATAATCCACTTAACTCTGAGGATTGATCCCCGATACTGAAGAAGATCTCCTCTACAGGACATATTGTGGCTTTACGGGCAGGAACAAACATTCCAAACTGAAACATATATTGTGCAAATGCTATCGACTTGAGAAATATGGTTTTCCCTGACATATTCGCTCCGGTGATCAAAGTAGGATTTTGATACAAATCTACATTAATCGATTGAAATTTTTTGTTCTCTTTGGATAAACGGTCTTTGGTAATAGGATGAAACAAGTTTTTATAGGAGATATTGTGGTTTGAAATTTCAGGTTGACAACAATTCCAGAGATGAGCCAGTTTTGCTTTGGCAATCCATAAATCGAGTTTCCCTATTTGATGTAGGTTTTCCTCGATTTTTGATACATATTGTCTTAATGAAATGGAAAGCCTTTTTCTGATCTGATCTTCCATTTTTGTTGCTTTTTGAAAAAGTTGCTCCCGGTCATCTGATGAATGGCACTTCTCCATCTCTTTTCGCAATTGTGCCAGTTGAGTATCATAAGCGGAATAAATATAGAAATGGGGAATCCCCGTCTCTTCAGGATCTAAATGGTGAATAACAGGAGAGAGGTTATGCAATTGAAAAAGATGGAAATCTGTTTCTGTGATTTGCTTTCCGATTTTTTGAATACACAAAGCTCCTCTTTTGATTTCAAAAAGATCAATGTCATCTAAGATTTCATTGTTTTTCAATCGTTTTAAGATGCCGGAAAAATCTTTCATTTCATGGATCAGATTGCACAAGTGATCTTGTTGCTTGTGAAGAAAAAACCAGTCTTTGACATATGCTACCTGTTCTAATTCATGTGAGATCACTTTTGGATCTTTCATGAATGGAAACGAAAGGAGAACTTTTTCACCTAATGCTGACTGAATCGGTAAATGATCTAAAATAAACCTAAAAATAGGTGCTTTTTTGAGTAAGTCTTTAAAAGTCATGGAGTTATTGGGTTCGTTATTTTTTTCCTAATAGTGTGAACATATTTTTCTTGTATGCTTCCACTCCTGGTTGATCAAAAGGATTGATATCTAGTAAGTAACCTCCTAAGGCACACGAAAATTCGAAGAAATAGATCAATTGCCCCAGGATCTTAGGTGTTAATTTGTTAATTATTATACGGAAACAGGGAACAGAGCCATCAATGTGTGCCATTATGGTTCCTTTTTCTGCAATCTGATTGATCTGATGTATCGATTTGTCTATGAGGTAGTTGAGACCATCAAGATCCTTTTCGTCACGAGGAACCGATAAAGTATGTTGTGACTGTTGAATGGAAATAAATGTTTCAAAAAGATCTCTTTCCCCTTCCTGAATGTATTGTCCTAATGAGTGTAAATCTGTTGAGAAAATGGCCCCTGCCGGAAAGATCCCTTTGTGTTCTTTTCCTTCACTTTCTCCAAAAAGTTGTTTGAACCATTCTATAAAATAGAAAAGAGAGGGTTCAAAAGTGGTAAGGAGTTCAATTTTTTTTCCATTTTGATACAATAGATAGCGGTAATATGCGTACTGAAGAGCAATATTGTTGTCGAATTGACTGTTTTTAAAAAGGAACTGTTTCATTTCCAAAGCACCGGCAAGCAAGTCATTAATGTCAATTCCGGCAATAGCAATCGGGAGTAATCCGACAGGTGATAATACAGAGTATCTACCGCCTACATCATCAGGGATTACATAAGATTGATACCCATTTTCCTGTGCGGTTAACTTTAAAGCTCCTTTTTGTGCATCAGTGATCACCACAATCCGTTGTTTTGAAGCATTTTGACCATATTTTTTTTCACAATGATCTTTCAACAACCGAAAAGCAATAGCAGGTTCAGTGGTGGTACCTGATTTGGAGATCACCACTATGGAATACTCCTTTTGATCTAGCAATTGTAACAATTGTGTATGATATGATTCACTGAGATTCTGTCCTGCATATACAATAATTGGGAAATCTGATTTCCCATTCAACATTTGAAATGGATTTTGAAAGGCATCAATCACCGCTCTTGCTCCCAGATAGGAACCTCCAATACCCACCACCACCACAACTTCAGATTGATCAATCAGATGTTTTGCCGATGATTTGATTTGATCAACCAACACAGATTGATGAAAATCAGGGAGGTCAAGCCATCCTAAAAATGTGTTCCCTTTTCCTTTTTTTTGGGTTAGTTGCTGATAAACAGACTCTAAATGGGCATGATCTGAATTTTTATGTTGATCCAGAAAAGGCACCACACCGGAAATGTCAAGTTTTATATTCATAATCTGTGTTTTTTCAATATTTATAATTCCAGTTTTTTCTCTTTTGCTTTTTTGTAACCCCAATCAAAAATCAAACCAAATTGAGCATTTATGATGGAAGAATTGAGTGGGTTGAAAACGGCGAGAACATTATCTGTACCTCCATAGAAATGGACTGGACCTAATCTTAAACCTAATCCCATTCCTATGTTTGTATAACTGTTTTTGGTCATTGAGTAAGAAACAACTACATCAATGATACTCCAGAAATTTCCATTATAAGCTAATGTCAAAGAGGGGATCATAGATTTATTAACGATATAACCTTTTAAGAGCGCAGAGAAACGGTTGGATTCATTGATCTGGTAATACCCTTCAACTCCAATTTTACTGGTTAAAGAGGTGTAATAATAGGGAATCTCTTCAATGGAATACAGACTTAACAGAAATGTATCCATACTGGGAGGCAATCCAAATGCTTCTGAGAATGAGGCTCCATTCATTAGCTTGTCAATCACCTCTTTGTTGAGGCCATTAAAGACAATATTTCCTTCAGAATCAATAAATTCCCCTTCTGGTAAAGGTTTTGTTTTAATTTCAATAGTGCTTGTTTTCCATTTGATAAACCCAAGATCTGTTGCGGAAAGGGAAACGCCAAACTGGTTATTGATTCGGTATAAAACACCCAAATCAATACCGAAACCACTATTTCCTGTTAGAGTTCCTTTGGCCATATTCAGGATGCTGCTGACCCCATTGATCTCAGGAAAATCTGCAAATTGAATCTGATTATCTTCTACTTCAAAAAGGGGCACAGGAGTAGCAAAACGGAGCACTCCGTTATAGTTTAATTTTAAAGAATAATCATCAGGATCGGTATACATTTTGAAGGTTAAGTCACTGACATTAATGTTCATGTAACCTGCTAAATATTTGGGTCTGATGCCAATATAAATCTGATCATTTAATTTGAAATGGATCCCAACAGCAGACTCGCTATAAAGGGAAGTGTTAAACTTCATACTCAATACTGCTGGGTTGTGAGGTCCTACATAATGTAGATTCCCAAATGCCAATAACCCGAAAAGATCAGATGAATAGTTATAATTGGCTTCAAATTTAAGCCTTTGACTATAAGAGATGAATAACTTATTGATTCTAAATCCAAAACTGAGGAACTCTTCACTAAAATGAAATGATAAAATGTTGTTATTTCTGCTCAATTTATTCACAAAGTTTTCAGCTGTAACAGATTGAGGGGATCCATCATTGCCTATTCGGAAAAGGTTGTTGTATTTTAACCCTGTGTTTTGAAAAGCAAAGTTGATATTACTTAGAAAGGGAAAACTCACATATCCGTTATAAGGGATGTGGTAAGATGGATTATAGTGATTCGATAATGGATTTAAACGACTAAACCGGATCACTTCTGAATATTGAGCTATTAACATCCAGGAGCTACAAAGTAAAAAACAAGTAAAAAAGATCTTTTTCATCGGTTTAGGGGTTTAAGGTTATGTTATTGTAATTAAAAACGGCTTTTAAACCAAGGGAAGCTTTAAGATACTGATTCACTTTGAAGATCACTTCCCGATTTTCTGTATCCATTTTAAATCTGAAAACCAGTTTGTTGCATTTGTTTAATTGATCTATCCGATCTCCTGTGATTTGAAACATCTGCACTGGTGTTGGTGTTGAGGTGCCAGAAAATGAGCCATATAACAACTTGGAGTTACTGAAAAGGGAGTCTATGGCTGTCTGTGAAACAGAGTCAATGAAATATACCTGTGCATAAGCATTAAGGGGTAAAGTGCTTTCAAAATAGGCTCTTAAAGCCAGTGTGTCAATAAACTGAAAGTCGGTCATGGGGATATCTTGCAAAATATCAGCCAACTTAAAGTCTAAGGTATCCTGATAGAACAGGTTTGTAATTTTAGTATGTATAGGTATTTCAGCTTTCAATTTAAGACTTATTTCAGAATTTTCATCAATTCGTATTACTCCGGCATCAAAACCATCGGGATTTAATACTGCAACGCCCTTCAGTGTGATATTATTGTAAGAAGTATTTAAAGTGATACTGGAAAAAGCATCCACATTCTCTGTTTGGTAATTGTTGGGAGATACAGGGATATTTATGTTAACAGGAGATTGGCTGATGATGGACGAATAGAGCCCAACCCCGGAAAAAGCAGCCGTATCAATCTTGATATTTCCTCTGATCATAAATGAGTTGAGAGTAGAAATGGAGAGTTTTGGATTGTATATGGTTAAATTTCCTCCATAATTGGATGAGGAGAGGTCAAAGTCGATAGTCTCATTAAAAGGCATTGAGTAAGGTGAAATCTGAGCATACACACTTTTGATCACTACATTAGTCAATACAATACTTATTGATAGGTCATTGGTCGGATTAGTAGGGGGTGTCCCATTGTTGTGTACACCAACTTCTACATCAAAAATACCAGTATTGTCCGCATTGGGGAACATGGTAAAATTAGTTAAATCTATGGTGTGGTTAAGTTGTGAAGGTGTAAAAGTGATCGAAAAATGATCGCCTGTTGAAGTTCTTATGTTTGGTGTTGTAAGTGTACAATAATAGTCTTGTGTCATATTGTTGTTCACTATGATCTGAATAGTCCCACTTTTAATTGATGCACTATGAATTTTTAGAAATTCATTTTCAAAACTTATTGGAGCAGTATGATGTTCAATTGATGTTGAATTGGAGATTGAATTGGAGTTGATGATGAAATCGTTGTCGAAAATTTTATTTTTGACGGTTAAGAAATCAATCGCTTTGATGATCTTCTCTTTTTCCATGGAGTAAACAAAAGATAATGATCCGTCTTGTGCTACGTGAAAATAACCACTACTGTCAAAACGTTGGATCACATCACCAATAG
>JAEWUL010000136.1 GCA_023459435.1 Bacteroidota bacterium | reverse complement strand
GTTTACGGACAACCATCCGTATTGCCTGTTCAAGAAACTTCCCCCATTCTTCCTCCTCTTTCACCTTATGGAAATACGAAACAGATGTGTGAACAGATCATAACGGCACATGCAGAAGTAGCTCCTAACCAAAGCATTATTTTAAGATATTTTAATCCCATTGGAGCACATGAATCGAGTTTAATTGGGGAGTTGCCGATAGGAATCCCAAATAATCTTATCCCTTTTATTACACAAACAGCAATTGGTAAAAGGGAAAAATTGAATATTTTCGGGAACGATTACAATACCCCGGATGGTACATGTATCCGTGATTATATTCATGTTACTGATCTGGCACAAGCCCATATTGTTGCATTAGAACATCTTATGAATAATAAAAACAAAAGTAAGATTGAAACTTTCAATTTAGGAACCGGAAATGGATTTTCTGTTCTGGAAGTTGTAAATGCCTTTGAGAAAACCACAGGCGAGCAACTGAATTATCAGTTTGTTCCCAGAAGGGAAGGAGATATTGAACAGATCTGGGCTGATACAACCGTTGCAAATGAGGTGCTGGGCTGGAAAGCGAGCCGATCTATAGATGAGATGGTCCTTTCAGCCTGGAATTGGGAGAAAAGGCTGGCTCAATCATAAATTCTTCACTTTTGGAAATGAGATGGTGAATGTTGTCCCTTTTTCCAATTCACTTTCCACAAGGAGCTTCCCTTTATTAAGTTTGATAAAATCTTTAACCATATACAATCCTAATCCGGTTCCTTTTTCATTGTTGGTCCCTTTGGAAGTATAGTGCTCATCACGCTTAAAGATCTTTTCGATCACAAAAGGGGAGATCCCAACACCGGAATCCTTAACAATAACGTCAATATAACCGATACTCTCTTTATACGTAATTTCAATTGTTCCTCCTGATGGAGTGAATTTGATGGCATTTGAAATAATGTTTCTGAAGATATTTTGTGTTGTAATATCATCAGCAAATATTTTCATTTGGGGAGGAATCTTACAAATGATTTGTAATTTTTTCTCATTAATGTTCAAAGTTAGACTTTGAATGCTATGGTCTAATATCTCTTTCAGAGAGAGTGTTTCTGGTGTTATGCTGAGGTTATTGCTCTGAGCTTTTGTCCATTCGAGAATATTCTGGATCAATGTTAATGTATCTTTTGTACTCAGACTAATTTCCCGAATCAGCTTATCAAAATGAGGCCCTGACGTATCAATATACTTTTCAGTAATCCCATCCAGTAACATGGAAATGGATGCAAGAGGAGATCTAATGTCATGAGCTAAAATGGAATACAAACGATCCCTTGTTTTTTGGTACTGAAGAATCGTTTTTTTTGCATTGTATAATTCGACATGATTTTTTACTCTCATCTTGAGTTCATCTCCATGAAAAGGTTTGGTGATATAATCTACACCTCCGGCTTCAAATCCCTTGACAATATCTTTGGGTTGGGTTTTAGCAGTGAGAAAAATGATAGGGATCTCTTTATGATGTTCATTTTCTTTGATCTTCCGGGTTGTTTCAAATCCATCCATCTCTGGCATCATAATGTCCATTAAAATGAGATCAATCTCAGTAGAGTTTAAAATTTTTAATGCACTGGGGCCATTCATTGCCAGTGCTACATTATAATCACTCTCTTTTAAGTAATTAGAGACTACTTGTAAATTAATCTGGTTGTCATCAACAACTAAAATATTTTTTTTTTCTTTCATAACGAAATGGTTAACTCTCTTTTTGACGGATAAGATCAGATGTTAATTGAGGAAAATGTAAAATTTGTTCTTTAATGGTATCAATGTCTAGTTGATCAATGCTTTCAATCAGAGAATCTGCATATAAAACAATAGTACTATAGTTGCTTTTAACTGCAATGGATCGCAGCTTTTGTGCAAAGGATTCTATTTTAAATATTACGAGTGTATCATGGATCTCTTCCCATTCCTGTAGTAATTCACTCCAAATCAACTCATGGGATAAATTTTCGGATTCTTCGGAAGTTCCTTCTGTAGTTGGAACAGGTGATTCAACTTCAGAAGGGGTGTATTCATTTGCTTTAAAACTTTGAAATGGTTTATGATAAGGTAAATGTTGTTGAAGGATATTCATTAAATCTATTCTTTTAATGGGTTTAAAAAGATATCCGGCAAAATCACCTGACTGCATAATTTTATCACTACTGAATACAGAGGCTGTGAAAGCGATTATTGGAATTTTCATCGAATGATCATTGCTTTTAATAATCTTAGCTACTTCATAACCTGATAAACCTGGCATTCTCATGTCTAAGAGTATCAGATCTGGAGTAAAAGTTTCTAACATCTGAATCGCTTTTTCACCATTTTCTGCAGTAAATACCTCAATGCCAATAGGTTTAAGTAGTCTTGAAATCAACTCAGTATTGAGGAAAACATCATCAACAACCAAAACAGATCCTTTTTGAATTTTGATCACTTCATTTTCTGATGTTGAAGTTTCAACCTCGTTTATTTTGTTTGTACGTAAAAAAGGGACATCGGGTATAGAGACACGAAAAATGGAGCCTTTTCCTAATTCACTGGTGACGGAAATGTTCCCTTTCATTTTTTCTATCAACCGTTTTGAAATGGCTAATCCCAAACCCACCCCTTTATTAAACTTACTGGTTACGGCGTTGGTTTGTTTAAAAGACTCAAAAATCTCTTGTAAATGTTTTTCATGAATTCCAATTCCGGTATCAATAACTGAAATTTGAACAGTTCCCAGATTTTCTCCTGTTTCCTTGAATTCGGACACAATTTTAATTTCCCCTTTTTCAGTAAATTTAACGGCATTCCCAACAAGATTGAAAAGAACCTGTTTCATTCTTATATCATCCAGAAATACAGTTTTTGGAAAATTTGGAGCAGTCTCAATAGTAAACTGTATCTTTTTTTGATTCGTTATAGTGTTGAAAATAAGATAAGTCTCTTTAAAAATGGATCTCATTTCAAGAGCTTGTGGGGATATCTTGAGTTGACCTGATTCGATTTTTGAAAGATCTAAAATGTCATTGAGTAATCCCATCAATAAACTACCACTGTTCAAGATATACTGGACCATTTTTTTTTCTTCATGATCTGTAAGTTGTTGATATAGAGCTTCACTGAATCCTAGAATGGCATTTAATGGCGTTCTGATCTCATGACTCATATTGGCCAAAAACTCTGATTTTATGAGATTGGCTGCTTCAGCTTTTTGTTTTTCGACAATTAATTCTTTCTTGATATTATCCCATTCTGTGATATCTCTTCCTACACCGATAACACCAATGATATTCTCATTATCATCAAAAAATGGTGTTTTTCTGGTGTCAATCAGTGCTTTTCTACCATCAGGATATGTCACCCACTCTTCATACTGTATGCTTGTTTTGGTTTCTATAACCAACTTATCATTCAGAGTATAGTAGTCTGCTTTTTCTTTCGACAATAGATCATAGTCCGTTTTTCCAATAATATCCTCTTTTGAAAGTCCCATTAGTTCAGCAAAATTGGAATTGCATCCAATGTATGTCCCATGAATATCTTTGTATAGTATGATATCCGGAATTGAATCCCCAAGGGAGCTTAAAATGGAATGTTGATGTTCGGTATATTTTGTCATAATCAACTATATATAATAGAATTCAATGAGTTACTTTATTTAAGATGTTGGAATCATATCTTGTAATAATTTTTCCAAAGCAGTTCTGTCAATCGGTTTTGAAATAAAATCAATCATCCCTGCTTCAAAGCATTGCTCTCGTTCTTTACTTGAAACACCTGCAGTGAGGGCAATAATTGGAATATGGGCATAGTTCCCATTTTCAAGATCTTTGATTATACGTGTAGCTTCGATACCATCCATGATCGGCATCTGAACATCCATTAAAATAATATCTGGACTTTTAGTTTTAACGATTTCAATGGCTTGTTTACCGTTTGAAGCTTCTAATATGGTCGCTTTGGGATATATGTTCTTGAGCATATTCATGATGAGCATAAAATTCATTGGGATATCTTCGGCAACCAATATGGTTAATTCTGATGAGCTTTCTTGTTCAACAGGACTCTTATCGAATTTTGAATTTATGTTTTGTAATTCAGGTTTCTTTTTTAGATTTTTTAAATAGAAAAAAAGTTCTTTAGGTTTAACGGGTTTGGTTAATGTAAAACGAATATTTAAATCCTGAATCCCTTCTTCTGTAATTTGATTGTCGGATGAACTATGTAACAAAATGATAGAATCCTTTACATTGGAAATTTCATTGTTTTTACGGATCAGTTTTATAGTGTCAATACCATTGATATAAGGCATGTGAAAATCCATGATAATAGCATCAAAAGTGTTGTCATTTTCTAATATTTTGATGGCATCAATTCCATTTTCTGCTTGTTGAGATTCAATTCCCCAAAAATCAAGAGTATGAGATAGGATGGTTCTATTGTTTTGATTATCATCGACAATCAATATTTTTCTGATATTTTCGATTGAGTTCAGGTTATAGGTTTCCTCAATTTCATAATCTGTTACTATAGTAAAATGGAAGACACTTCCAACACCCTCTTCACTGGAAAAATGGATTACACTTCCCATCTGTTTAGCCAGCGAATTTGAAATTACCAAACCCAGACCGGTACCTCCATATCTTCTTGTAGTTGAGGTGTCTGCCTGAGAAAAAGCTTTAAAAAGTTTAGAACTTTCAGCTACACTGATTCCAATACCAGTATCCCTTACGGTAAACGTGAACCTCCCTTTTTCATGATCAATCGCTTCAAAGGA
>JAEWUL010000135.1 GCA_023459435.1 Bacteroidota bacterium | reverse complement strand
GTATATCAGTTAGTGGAAAGAATACTTCCCGGCAAATCGGATCATTTTCAATTCCAGATTGTATCTAATCCCAATGGAAAAGAGTATTTTGAAATACAATCTCAAAAAGGAAAAGTTGTCATTTCAGGAACCAATAACTTAGCCATTGCCAAGGGATTAGGCTATTATCTAAACAATTATTGTGCGATTAGGGTATCGTGGTATAATGTAAATCCGGTGCCAGTTCCAGAAGTTTTACCCATGATTCCTGAAAAAGTGGTTCAAGAGTGTCGTTTTGAAAAGCGTTTTTTTCTTAATTACTGCACTTTTGGCTACACCATGCTATGGTGGCAGTGGCAAGAATGGGAAAGATTTATTGACTGGATGGCTTTGAACGGGATCAATATGCCTTTAGCTATTACCGGACAGGAAGCGGTTTGGTTGGAAGTTTGGAAAGAGTTTGGATTATCCGAATCTGATATAAGGGCTTACTTCACAGGGCCTGCACATCTTCCTTGGCATCGAATGGGGAATTTGGATGGATTCTTAGGGCCATTGCCGATGGAATACATTACACACCAGAAAAATTTGCAAAAACAGATTTTACAAAGAGAAAGATCGTTTGGGATGACTCCGGTATTACCCGCATTTGCCGGTCATGTCCCTAAAGCCATTAAAGATCAATATCCAAACTCCAAAATAACTAACATGGGGTCCTATGGAACAGGAGATGAATATAATGCCTATTTTTTAGATCCTACAGATTCACTTTTCTTAAAAATTCAACAACGGTTTTTAACGATTCAAACTCAAATGTTTGGAACGGATCATTTTTATGGGGCTGATCCATTTAATGAGATGGATCCACCCGAAATTACCCCTTCATACTTAGGGCATGTATCAAAAATGATCTATAATGGGATGCAAAGTGTTGATCCGGAAGCCGTTTGGGTTCAAATGGGGTGGACTTTTTACTACATGAAATTATGGAAAGAGGACCCAAAAAGATTGGAAGCAATGATACATTCAGTTCCGGAAAACAGAATGATTATTCTCGATTATTTTGCTGAGAAGGAGGAGGTCTGGAGAACTACAAAAGCTTGGCATGGAGCCCCTTACGTGTGGTGCTATCTAGGAAATTTTGGAGGTAATAGCGAAATGGCAGCACCTATAAAAGATGTTGCAGTTCGTTTACCTAAAGCAGAAAATGATTCCACCCGTGGTAAAATGTGGGGTATTGGTTCCACTTTGGAAGGTTTTAATGTGAATCAGTTTATGTTTGACTGGCTATTCGAATATGCATGGGATTCCGGTAATCAAAATTTAGATCTATGGATTCCCAAATTTGTTAAAAGCAGAACCAACAATAAAGTGGATAAGATTGCTGAAGAAGCCTATCTACAACTCATTAGTCTGGTTTATAATGATCAGGTTTCAGGGATTGCTACAGGTAGTTTGGTTCAGGCTCGCCCTTTTTTAACAGGTGTTAGAGGTTATCAAAGACCCAATAAGTACGATTACAAAAAACTTACCGATGTTCTGGGCTTAATGCTGACTGTTTCAGATGAAACCATGCAAAATAAACTTTATCAAAAAGATTTGGTGATTGTTACCAAACAAATTCTTGATAATATGATTATTCCAATCAGAAAAAAGATCAACCAAGCCTATCAGGATAAAGATAGTGTTAAACTCAACAAACAGATTCAGCTATTTTTAGGTATTCTCGATGATTCAGACCGATTATTAGCTACTCAACCTGATTTTTTATTAGGCAAGTGGCTATCTGATGCCCGTCAATTTGGGAATGACCCAAAAAGTAAAGCGTTTTATGAGAAAAATGCCAGAGTGTTAATTACAACCTGGGGGAACGAAGGAAATGGGATTATTGACTACGCCAGTCGGGATTTATCAGGTTTAATCTCTTCTTACTATAAAGTGAGATGGGAGCTATTTTTTAAAACTTTGAATAAAAATTTAAGAGAGAACATTCCACTTGATTTGTCTCAAAGTGATCGTGAAATGGCCTCATTTGAATGGGGTTGGACCAATCAAAATCAAGTTTTTTATACTACTCCACAAGGAGATCCTGTACAAATAGTGAAGGAGATTTATGCTAAGTATCTCCCTTTTTTCTCCATTTGCAACGATTAGAGAGATTCTGATTTTTGGGGTAATTATTCAACATCCATTTTCATAAGCCATGCAATAGCTGATTTGATATTGGAAATGTTTTTGATTATGAGTTGGGGTTTCCCGTTAACCATCTTCATTTCCACTTGAGGATGGTGCTTTTGCATGAAAGCTAATATTTTAGAGAATTTTTCAGACTGAAAGAAAGGAGCATTCATATTACCAGTAAAATAGCCAATCAATTGTTTCTTTTTTAAAGTAACCCGGTCAAAGTGGTTTTCAAGGGCTAACCTTCTAAGAGGTACGATTTGCAACAGATCCTCTGTTTCCGCGGGTAGTGGTCCGAAAATATCCAACAATTTGGAGCGAAATTGATCTAATTCAGTATCTGATTTGATAGAGTCCAGTTCTTTATACAGGCTCATCCGTTCGCTGACGCTGCTTACATAATCGGCAGGAAGCTGGAGTCCAAGATCAGTTTCGATAAGACATTCCCGTTTGATGAGGTCTTCATTATCTGCCATTTGAATTCCCATTCCGCTATCTTTGATTTCGATCATCGCTTCGTTGATGATTTTCTGGTACATTTCAAAGCCCATTTCACTAATAAAACCGCTCTGTTCTGCACCTAAAATATCACCTGCTCCTCTGATGTCAAGGTCACGCATAGCAATCTGAAATCCACTTCCGATATCGGAGAAATCTTCAATAGCCTTAAGTCTTTTTTTTGCAATATCAGTTAAGATCTCCTTAGAGGGAACCAAAAGATAGCAAAATGCTTGTTTGTTGTTTCTTCCCACACGTCCTCTTAATTGATGCAAAACATTGAGTGCAAAGTTTTGGGCATCGTTGATAATCATAGTATTGGCA
>JAEWUL010000134.1 GCA_023459435.1 Bacteroidota bacterium | reverse complement strand
AAGAAATATTTCTCGCCTCACTCTGCCGTAATCAGTGGTTCATTCACAAAATCAAAAAGACATACCATCTCTCCGTATGACCACATTATCAAGAAGTATGCTCAAAAATATAATATTGACTGGCGTTTTGTGGCAGCGATTATGTTCCAGGAGAGTAAATTTCAACCCGGGCTGGTGGGATTAGGAGGTAGTTATGGACTGATGCAAATGATGCCCGAAACAATGGAAAATTTTGGCATCAATGAAACCTCATCCGATGAAGAACACATTGCTGCCGGCACAAAATACATCTACCTGATTTCAAAATCTTTCGAAAACATTACTGATCTTAAAGAGAAATTTCATTTTATTGCTGCTTCTTATAATGCAGGTAGAGGACATATATTAGATGCACAACGATTGTGTGAGAAGTATCAGGAGAACTCTACCCAATGGGCTTGTGTGTCCAAATATCTGATATTGAAATCCAAAAAAGAGTTTGCCAACGACCCTATAGTGAAATCAGGCTTTTTCCCTGGGAAACATGCTGTAAAATATGCTAAAGAGGTAATGGTCAGATATGATGCGTATTTGTTGATGTATCCAAATTAAAAGAATCATCTTTTTCAGTATATTTGCACCTCGTTTTCTAAAAGGAAAATGTGGATTCTAAACTATAATCTCATCATACAATATGACCAAATTTGCCGAAACACCCTTAATGAAACAATACAATCAATTCAAGGCGAAACATCCTGATGCGATTTTGCTTTTTCGGGTGGGAGACTTTTATGAAACATTCGGGGAGGATGCAGTAAAGGCTTCCCAGATTTTAGGAATTGTTTTAACTAAAAGAGCGAATGGATCTGCTCAGTTTGTTGATCTGGCTGGATTTCCACACCACTCCATCGATGTGTACCTCCCTAAACTGGTACGAGCCGGTTATCGTGTTGCTATTTGTGAACAATTAGAGGATCCAAAACTCACCAAAACAATCGTTAAAAGAGGGATAACAGAATTGGTAACACCGGGTGTTTCAATCAATGATAAAGTATTGGAACAAAAGGAGAATAATTTTTTGGGATCTATATATTTTGGAGAAAAAGATTATGGAATTGCATTTGTAGATATCTCAACAGGGGAGTTTTATGTAGCAGAAGGAAATCTGGAGTATATTGATAAACTGCTTCAAAATTTTAAACCCTCAGAATTGGTCATCTTAAAAAATAAAGTGTCCCATTTTAGAGAACAGTTTGGAGATAAAATGTTGCTGACCACTTTTGAAGATTGGGTTTTTACTACAGATTATACGTATGATTTACTAATCAAACATTTTCAAACCAATACTTTAAAAGGTTTTGGTGTCGAAACATTAACCCTTGGAACGATCGCAGCAGGTGCTGCTTTGCACTATCTTTATGAAACTCAAAACCATAAAATCGGTCATATCAATAAAATAAACCGAATTGAAGAGGAGTTATATGTATGGCTGGATCGTTTTACCATTCGCAACCTGGAATTGATCCACTCTCCACATGAAAATGCAGTTACATTGCTTCAAATTCTGGATAAAACCCAAACCCCAATGGGATCGAGAATGCTCCGAAAATGGATGGTTCTACCTCTGAAAGAGCGTGTTATGATAGAAGAGAGACTCTCAATCGTGAAATTCTTTATTGAAAATGAAGAGATCTCCTTGCATATCACTCAAATATTTAAACAGATTGGTGATTTGGAACGCCTGGTTTCTAAAATAGCAACCGGCAAAATAAATCCGAGAGAGATTTTACAACTGGCTCGTTCTTTAAGAGCGGTGGAAGAGCTTCAAAAAGTGTGTCAACAATTGAAACTACCCGCTCTCATTAAAATTGGAGAACAATTAAATCCGGTGATCTCTTTATGCCAAACTATTGAAAACCAGATTCTGGAAGATGCTCCCGTAGTTCTCAATAAAGGGCGGGTATTTAAAAAAGGTGTGGATGCAGAACTGGATGAACTTAATGCTTTGGCCGTAAACAGTAAAAACATCTTGGCCGATATCCAGCAAAGAGAAGCGATTCAAACAGGGATTTCATCTCTGAAAATCGGATTTAATAATGTTTTTGGATACTATCTTGAAGTGACCAACACCCATAAAAACAGAGTTCCTGAAAACTGGATTCGCAAACAAACCTTAACCAATGGGGAAAGATATATAACCGAAGAGTTAAAAGAGTTGGAAACCAAAATTCTCGGAGCAGAAGATAAAATTTTAGCTATTGAAGCCAGACTTTATAATGAATTGGTTTTAAATATGCTGGACTATATCTCCATGATTCAGATTAACGCCAGATTGGTAGCAAAAGTGGATCTGTTGGTTTGTTTCGCGATGGTTTCTATCGAAAACAACTATACAAAACCCATTTTTGAAGAGGGTACGGCTATCAAAATTAAAAATGGGCGACACCCTGTTATTGAAAAACAGTTGCCTCAAGGGGAAAAATATATTGCCAATGATGTGTATCTGGATAATGAACATCAACAAATCATTATCATCACAGGTCCGAATATGTCTGGGAAATCTGCCTTATTAAGACAAACAGCGCTCATTGTGCTGATGGCCCAAATGGGATGTTTTGTGCCTGCTGAGGAAGCACATCTTTGTGTAGTAGATAAAATCTTTACGCGTGTTGGTGCTTCCGATAACATCAGTACCGGAGAATCCACTTTTATGGTTGAAATGAATGAAACCGCCAGTATTTTGAACAATATTTCGGATAGAAGCCTCATACTTCTGGATGAGATTGGCAGAGGTACCAGCACGTATGATGGGGTGTCCATTGCTTGGTCTATAGCTGAATATTTACATGAACATAAAAAATTCAGGGCTAAAGTACTGTTTGCAACGCACTACCACGAATTGAACAATATGGCAGAACAGTTTCCTAGGATCAAAAACTATCATGTTACTGTGAAAGAGATCAATAATAAAATTCTATTTTTGAGAAAACTGGAACCCGGTGGAAGTGAACACAGTTTTGGGATTCATGTAGCCCGTATGGCCGGAATGCCATTCCAGGTGCTTCACCGAGCAGAAGAGATATTGCACACATTGGAAAGTACTCGAACTGGTCACAACAAAAAAATGACCAAAATCGAAAAAAAAGACCCCGGTTATCAGCTCAGTTTTATCGCATTAGATGATCCTCTCCTTTTAGATATCAAGGATCAAATCATAGACATCGACATCAATACCCTGACCCCTGTCGAAGCGCTCATGAAACTCAACGATATCAAGAGTTTGCTCACAAAGAAGAAGTAAGATTGAATTTGGAGAATTCTGCAATAAAAACTTTTTTATTTTCCCAATTTCGACACCATAATCTGTAAAATCAGATTATCGGTCTCTTGCATACCTGTAGAACCAATGTTGGCTAAGTTTTTGATGGTTTTTTCAATATCCTTATCTATAATACCATCGTTTTCAGAGATGCAAACATTTTCCATGGCCAATAAAACAGATTGAACTGCAGAAGAAACACCGGATGCTACTTTAAGGGAACAACCAATTTTGGCACCATCACAAACCATGCCGGTCATATTGCCAATCATATTTTTAATCGCATAACAAACTTGATCATACGTTCCTTCCGAAAGATACACGATACCACAGGCGGAACCAATAGAAGCCACAACTGCCCCACACAATGCGGATAACCTCCCTAACTGTCCTTTGATATGAATGGTGATTAAATGGCTTAGCATCAATGCTCTGGCCAGTTCTTCCTGAGAGCTCAAAAAAGTTTCAGAAGCTGCCACAACAGGTAAGGTTGCTGTAATTCCTTGATTTCCACTGCCGGTATTGCTCATTGCAGGCAATATACTCCCTGCCATTCTGGCATCAGAGGCAGCTGCTGTCATCGCCATGGAATTGGTTAATAACCCAAATCCTAAAATATGTTTATGAATGTTGGTATGTATCGATTTCCCCACCTGTAGTCCATAGTTGTGCTTCAACCCCTCTTTGGCAAGTGCTTTATTCAGATCTGCAGATTGCAATATAAATTCAATATCTTTAAACTCCACTTCGTGAATAAAGTCCCATATGGTTTTCACATCCAGATTGAGTTCTAAAATGGCATTTGTTTCCTCATTCTTGTGTATGGAGCACGAATATGAATCGGAAGAGCCCGTGCTATCATTATACTCGATAATTCCATCAAAATCGTAGTACACAATTCGGTCATGTTCGTCTTGAATGATTGTTTTAGCGGAGTGATCTCCCGATTTACAAACAGCACAAATGTATAGCTTTTTGGATGTAATGGCCATTGAAATATTAACCAAGCCTTTCTCAATAAGCTCTTTAGCCAATTGAATTGCAGTAGGATTGATATCTTTTAAAACCTCCAGATTGTATTCTGTTTTTCCACAAATCATTGCCAATGCGGCTGCAATATCGAGACCTACCATTCCTGTACCCGGAATACCTACGCCCATTCCATTCTTCAGAATATTGGAACTCACTTCTATTTCCAGCTTTTTCGGTTGATATCCTTGTTTTTTGATCATTTCACAAGATTTGGCAACAGCTAATGCAACCGCAATGGGTTCAGTACATCCTAATGCAGGCTTCACTTCACTTTGCACAAGTTGAATGATATCGGATATTCTTTCTTTTGTCATAGAACAAAATATAATTTTAAAATTTTTGCAAAAATACAGAAAAAGGAGCAGATGGAGGACAATGGTTTTATATTCTATTAAATGACGGGTACTGATCCGGACCGTTTTTTTATTGTATTTTTATCGAAATGAGAATGAGAAATTTCGGTAAAAAGTGACCCTTCATTTACTAGAATAGCCAAGAATTTACCAAATGGCAATTATCAAAAAATGTATCCTTTTATCCAAAATACTCCAAAATAAGTCTAAAAATTAACAAAATCAGGTTGTAAAAAAGATTATTTTTAACATTTCTGAATTTTATTTTTCGTACAATCAGCTAATTAGATTTTTTTTTCAATTTTTGTTTTTTTATTCATTTTTTTATTATTTTTGTCGCATTAAGGAAGTAAAAGTGACACTAAACAACACTGAATTTAAATAATGAAAACAATCACAACATTTATTTTTGTTAAGAATCTTAACACAGAAAAAACAATTTTAGAATCTGTTAAAAATTTTAAAGGATTAGAGCTTTTAGAATGTGTATCTGATAGGTACACATTGATTGAACGTATTGGGATTCATAAACCCGATATTTTATTTATGGAGATTGATAATCAATCGGAAAATTGGACCGATATTTTTGATATGATTTCAAAACCATTATTCCCTATTGCATTATGTGAAGATACCAGTCTTGCAATCCCACTGCTAGGGAAAGGGTTTTTTGATATCATTCCTGAGGTTACAAAAGAGAATTTAACGAAAACTATCTGTAAAATTCTTCAATTCTACAGTACTATTTCTGAACGGTTGAACATCCTTCATCAAGTTTCAACCCCTAAGATCGATTATTCAAAACGAATATTATCCTATCCTGTACAAAATGAAACAGTGTATTTGAAATACAAATCTACAAGAGTTAAAATTCCGATTCATGACATTGTGTATGTTCATAATATCGATGAATTTTTAGTTGTTGTTCTTGATTCAGGTCGCAAATATTTTCACAAAAGTTCTCTCAAAAAATTTGTCGATCATTTTCCAAAGGATATTATTATCAGAATCAACAACAATATTGCCGTCAATTATCATAAAATTGACCGAATTCAGAATCAATCCGTGTATGTTGGTGAAAACAATTTTAAAGTGTCCAGACTATATCTTACTCCATTAAAAGAGGTTTTAAAAGTCAAACAATTAGGTTAGAATCTTGCCGTAACACTAACGGAGTCTACCTTACCCCCAATAGATGGGTTTAGTTTATAAACGGTAACTTCTGCATCGATCACTGTAGGAAACGTTGATTTGATCATCTCTAAAATCCGATATGTTAAGGTTTCCAGAATATTAACAGGCTGTCCCATGATCAATTTGATCTCTTTATAGACAGCCTGATAATTGATGGTTTGTGATAAATCATCTTCTTGAGCAGCTTTTAAAATGGAAACGCTAAGTTTTAAATCCACACGAAACCGTGTTCCAATAATTTTTTCTTCTGCAAAACAGCCATGTAATGCATAAAATTCCATTCCTGAAAGGTTAATTTCGCTGATCATTTCCATTAACTATTTTGTTGTTTATTCGCTCTTTTACGTTCATTTTCATCGAGTAAGATTTTTCTCAATCGAAGGTTTCTTGGTGTTATTTCAAGATATTCATCTTTATTAATCAATTCCATATATTCTTCAAGTGAAAGCTTAATCGCCGGAGCAATTCTGGTTTTATCATCAGAACCGGATGCTCTCATATTCGTCAACTTTTTGGATTTACAAACATTGATAATCAGGTCATCCTGACGAATGGATTCTCCAATCACCTGACCTGCATAAACCTGTTCACCCGGATCAATATAAAAGGAACCTCTATCTTGAAGTTTATCAATGGCATATGCGTACGACTGACCTGTTTCCATTGCTATTAATGCACCAGCATGTCGACCGGGGATATCACCTTTCCAGGGTTGAAATTCGATAAAACGGTGTGACATAATCGCTTCTCCTTCCGTAGCCGTAAGAATTTGATTTCTCAAACCAATGATCCCACGTGATGGAATTGTAAAGTCTAAATGAATTCTATCATTAATTGTTTCCAAAGAGATCAAATCCCCTCTTTTTCGAGATACATAATCGATAACTCTACTATGGAACTCTTCAGGAACTAAAACGGTTAGCTGTTCAATAGGTTCATGGAGTACACCATCAATTTCTTTGGTAATAACCTGAGGTTGACCTACTTGCAACTCATAACCCTCTCTTCTCATGGTTTCAATTAATATGGATAAGTGTAAAATACCTCTTCCAAAAACATTGAGCATATCTGGTGAGTGTGTTTCCTGAATTCTCATGGCCAGATTTTTTTCCAATTCTGAAAACAATCTATCACGTAAATGTCTGGATGTAACATACTTACCATCTTGTCCAAAGAAAGGAGATGTATTAATGGTAAAAAGCATACTCATCGTTGGTTCATCCACTTTCAAGGGTGTAAGTTGTTCCGGAGCTTCAAAATCGGCAACTGTATCTCCAATTTCAAAATCATCTAATCCTAAAATGGCACAAATCTCACCCGGATAAACGGTTTCTTTCATTTTCTCTTTTCCAAGACCTTCAAACACATACAACTCTTTTACCTTATTAGGAATAACGGTTCCATCTCTTTTCACTAAGGAAACATTCTGCCCCCAGTTTAGCGTTCCTCTTTTTAATCTACCAATGGCAATTCTACCCACATAAGAAGAATAATCAAGAGAAGAGATCATCATTTGAAGATTCCCCATTTCTGCTTTGTCATCAGGAATATGTTCCACTATCATTTCCAATAAATAACTGATGTCAGTTGTTGGGTTTTTCCAGTCTGGTCCCATCCAACCATTTTTTGCAGATCCATATACTGTTGGAAAATCAAGTTGATCTTCACTAGCACCTAAATTAAACATTAAATCAAAAACAGCTTCTTGTGTATAATCGGGATTACAATTAGGCTTATCTACTTTATTGATTACCACGATTGGTTTCAAACCTAACTCGATGGCTTTTTGAGTAACAAATCTGGTTTGGGGCATAGGTCCTTCAAAAGCGTCTACAACAAGCAAAACGCCATCAGCCATATTAAGTACTCTCTCTACTTCTCCTCCAAAATCGCTGTGGCCGGGTGTGTCAATAACATTGATTTTATAATCTTTGTATCTTACAGATACATTTTTGGATAAAATGGTGATCCCTCTCTCTCTCTCCAAGTCATTGTTATCCAATAAGAGATCCTGAACTTGCTGGTTGGCTCTAAAAAGATTTGATTGATAGAGAATTCTGTCAACAAGTGTTGTTTTACCATGATCGACGTGAGCGATAATGGCAATGTTTTTAATTTTTTGCATTCGTATTTTATATTATTTATTAAAATTAGACTCTTAATTTTAAACCGGCAAATAAAGTATCCGGCTTTAAATTCATAACGGCACGCATCTCTCCAGACATACAGAAACCGCATTTTTCACATAATCCAAGGATTTTACCCTCACATTCATCCCGTTTTGTTCCATCCGGATGTATGAAGTTGGTTAGATGACAATACCTATTGGAGATCTCTTTTTTCATGTATTTTAATCCGGATACTGAATTCATGATTGGAAATCCTCTCTTTTTTAAAGAGATCACCTGATCTAGAATTTTATTTCTTAGATCCTGATTTAATGATAACTCTTCTGTACCTGGGAAAGGTGTATGAAAATTGATCGCAATTGATTTTAGATTAGGATTGTTTTTAACCCAAAGTATTGTTTCTTCTACATTTGTATAGTTTAGATTGTTAACCACCATATTGGTATGGAGGTTTTTATGGTTGCTGTTTGCAATATTTTGTTCCAGTTTTTCAAACGCTCCCTCTCCTCTGATGGCATTATGAAAAGATCCTATACCATCCAAACTTATCCAGATTGAATCTGCTTTTGAATCCATGATGGGCAATTGAGCGTTTGTTGTTATCGTCGTGGAAAAAAAACCTATCTCTTTTGCTAAAAGAACCAAATCGTTGATATTTTTGTCGTTTTCTTTCCATAAAAAAGGCTCTCCCCCTTCAAAATCTACAAATCTGGATCCTTTTGTATAAGAGTGTTCCAATTCAGCTCTGATTTGAGCCATTGATTTTGAAATAATATGGTCTTTGCTGTATACACAACAATGTCTACACTCTAAATTACATTCATTGTTAATAAAAAGAACGGTTTGTAGTGGGTTTTTTTGTCCAAAAAACTTAGTTTTCACAAACCATAATGGTAAATATATATAGGGATTCATATCGAATAAAAAATTGCAATCAATGAACAAATAAGACAGAAAAAAATGATCATGTTTCTTGCCGTATACCATCTCATCATAAACC
>JAEWUL010000133.1 GCA_023459435.1 Bacteroidota bacterium | reverse complement strand
GTTTTATCACGGACCTATTTACGAATTGCCCGCCTTGCAGCAACGGTTTAAAGAAGCAGATCTCTTTGCCATGATCTCCCATTCAGAAACTTTTGGGCTCGTGTTCGTCGAAGCTCTTACGCAAGGGCTTCCGATCCTATACACCAAAGGACAAGGTATTGATGGGGTTTTCGAAGATCTCCAAGTGGGTGTGGCAACAACCCTAGATGCAACAGAAACAGTCGCAAATGCTCTCGTTCAGCTGGTTGATCAGGCTCAGAGCTATCAGAAAAATATTGCCACTATTGATTTTAAACCATTTCATTGGGAAACAATTGCTTCTCAATATATCAACTTTATGAATAATCCCAAAGTGAACCCCATAGTTGAAAAAGACGAAAAAGAGGATCTACCGTTTATCACGGTTATTTGTCCTGTTTATAATGAAAAAAAATATATCTCAGCATGTATAGAATCTGTGATTCAATCTGATTATCCCAAAGATTTAATGGAACTCTATTTTATTGATGGAATGAGTCCTGATGGTACAGCTTCCATCATAAAAGAGTATTCAGAAAAGTATCCTTACATTAAACTTCTCGAAAATCCACATAAAACGGTGCCCTATGCCCTAAATCTGGCCATTGATCAGTCGATTGGAGACTTGATCATCCGTTTGGATGCTCATGCTATTTACCCAAAAAACTACTTCCTTGATCTCGTAAAATGGCAAATGAAACTCGATGCAGATAATGTGGGTGGACTTTGTAGAACGCTTCCTGCTCAAAAAACACCTGTTGCACACGCGATTGCTGAGGCCGTATCTTCAAAATTCGGAATGGGAAATGCATACTTTAGAATTGGTACTTCACAAGTCAGAAAAGTGGATACCGTCCCATTTGGCTGTTTTAAAAGAGATCTTTTTGAAAGAATAGGGAAGTTTGATGTGGAACTGACCAGAAATCAGGATGATGAATTCAATGGTAGAATTGTGAAAAATGGAGGTTCTGTGTATTTGATCCCTCATATTGTCTCCGATTATTACGCAAGAGATACTATTCGTAAAGTGAGCCAAATGTTTTATCAGTATGGTTTATTTAAACCGTTGGTGAATAAAAAGCTAGGATCACCAGCTACCCTTCGCCAGTTTGCACCCCCAGTATTTGTGTTAGGACTTTTTTTTGGACTCATTTTGTCTTTTGTTTCCCATGTGTTTATGATTCCATTTGTCGTGATTATGGCAGTTTATCTATTTACTGCTTTGGATTATGGCAGAAAAGCAGGGAATAAATGGGGAGACTGGAAATTAGTTTTATGGATGCCCATTGTCTATTTTGTAATCCATGTCAGTTATGGATGGGGTTATCTCAGAGGTTTCTATAAAGTGCTTACGGGTAGATCTTTTCAAGTAAAATCCAATAGATAGTGTTTATGATCAAAAATATATGAAAAATATTGCTGTTCTTTTAGCAGGTGGTAGCGGGAAGAGGATGGGAGAGGAGACCCCAAAGCAGTTTTTGCAGGTTATGGGGAAGCCCATTATTCAATATTCCATGGAAGCATTTCAGAATCACCCTTTGATAGATGAAATGGTAGTGGTGTTGCCAGATGAGTACGTCGGGAACTTAAACCAATTTGTGGATATTGACATGTTCCCAAAACTGGAAGCTCAGTTAGGCGGAGGTTCAGAACGCTATCTGTCAACCCTTGCTGCACTAAGATATTACACATCTGAAAATGATGCCAACATCCTGTTTCATGATGCTGCAAGACCCCTCGTTACTCAAGAGATCATCTCAAATGTACTTTATGCACTGAATCAGTTTGAAGCAGTTTGTGTCGCCATTCCAACTACAGATACGGTTATTGAAACTACTGAAAACGGTTTTATTCACCATTATCCTAAACGTCAGCAAATGGTTAATGCCCAAACACCACAAGCCTTTAATATCAAAGTGATCAAACAAGCTTTTAATATGGCCATGCAAGATACCGGCTTTTTTACAACCGATGATTGTAGTATTGTTCATAAATACTTACCCCATATCCCTATCAAAATTGTTCCCGGATCTATTAAAAATTTTAAAATAACAAACCCAACAGATTTGCAAATCATTTTGCATCAAATGAACAAATAAAAGAATCCTATTACCATACACTATGTTTACTGAAAAAATCCACTTTAGAATAACGTACTACCTACTTTTAGGGGCGATGGTTACAAGCCCTTTTACCATCTTTTTTATGTTACCAATTGCCATTTTGCTTATTCTGAATAGCTTACTGCAAGGAGATTTTAAAAACAGATGGCAAAGAATCTCCCAAAATGGTCTGGCTCCCTATTTTTGGATCTATATCTCCTTTTATCTTCTGTACGCGTTGGGGATGATCTATACTCAAAATATTTGGAGCGGTTTGAGTAATCTGGAGAATAAGTTATGGTTTCTGATAGCTCCGTTTATCATTTTTTCTCTTCCTAATGAACACTTTACATGGAAGATTAGGAACAGACTTGTTTTTGTTTTCATCCTATTTACAACCCTAATGGCATTCACCAATATGGGGATCTCATTGGTTCAGTATCTACAAACGAAGAATCCATTTCTGTTTTTTTATGAAAAAGCCTCGCACATGCCTTACTGGCGTCCGATGCACCCCACTTATCTATCCATGTACATCACCTTTTCCTTTGTGGCAGCTTTATATTATCTCTATTTTTCTCCTGTAGTACTCAAAAAATGGAAACGAACAGTTTTAGTAGGTTCATTACCTATATTGTTTATATTCAACTACTTATTGCAGTCAAAAGCTGGTTTGATTGTATTTTTTGTGATGTTGTTGATCAGCACATTGTATTTGATGAACCGGATTAAAATACAACTTGTCAAAAGCTTTTTATTTGTTTTGTTGTTGGGAGCTTTTGTGTTTGTAACATTACGTTATGGCTCTGAAACGATGAATAGGATGGCAGAAGCGATGAAGGATATCACAAGAAATGAGCAACAGGATGATGGAGAATGGCATGCAACAGAAAGTGCATCGCAACGGTTAACTGTGTGGAAGATTGCCACACAACAATCAGTCAAGCACCTGCCAATTGGTGTTGGAACGGGAGATGCCGTGGATGTGATGGTTGAACAATATAAAGTGCTGGGCTACAAAAAGTTATATAAAGATCGTTTGAATCCGCACAATCAGTATCTTCAAACATTTCTCACATTAGGAATTCTCGGATTATTATCCATTTTAGTATTTTTTGGATATCCTTTTTACCAAACGATCAAATGCCAAAAGCTCCTTTTTATGGCCTTTTTATGTATCGTGATGCCCAATTTACTAACGGAATCGATGTTTGAGACAGGTTCAGGCGCCAATTTTATTGCTTTGTTTATGTGTATTTTATCCTATGATGCATTTGGGCGTGCCGGCGTACCCACGCACAAACCCTAACACGCCGTCGGTCTCCGGCCCATACTCCTCGTTTCGCTGCAAGGGTCTGAACGGCCGGTCAGGAGCTCCTGTAATCAGTAACTTTGCATCATCAAATTTTCGCAACTAAGAATCACCAGTTGTTAATAAAAAAAACCTTCATATTTGCAGTAGCAATACTAAAAA
>JAEWUL010000132.1 GCA_023459435.1 Bacteroidota bacterium | reverse complement strand
ATGCCAGTTCGTATGTACAAATACCATCAAGGAGTTGCAACAAGAGTGTTGTTGTCTTAATTTCTCTCCACATGAAACTGCAAAAGTAGTAACCCGTTCTGAAATATCTTCTAGTTTGGAGTAGTTTTTTTCAAATGTTCTTGTTGTAGCTATGTTTTTCTTTGGTTGTACCGTCTCCATATCCAATATTGGGATTCCACTCAGATCTTTTTGCAATCTTACTCCCACAATAGCCATATGTTTTTGAACCCAGTAGGGATCCAATTTTGTATAGTCGTATGCTGTTTTGACCCCTTTATTGTTGAGCCTTTTGGTATGTTGTCTCCCGATTCCCCAAACATCCTCTACTTTTAACCATTTCAAAGCCTTTTCCCTTTTCTCTTCCGTATCAATAATGTAAACATTGCCCGTTTTTTCTGGAAATTTCTTGGCAATTTTATTGGCAACCTTTGCTAATGATTTTGTGGGTGCAATCCCTACACTAACAGGGATGCCGGTCCATTTTAGAATTTTGGACCGCATCGACTTTCCATGCTCATATAAATCAAAACGTTCAAAATGAGTGAGCTTTAAAAAAGCTTCATCAATGCTGTAAATCTCCATCTCCGGACTGTACTCTTCCAAGATACTCATCACCCGATGGCTCATATCTCCATAAAGTGCAAAATTGGCAGAAAAGACCTGTATGTGATGCTCTTTGAACAAAGCTTCATTTTCAAAAGCGGGGGCCCCCATAGGAACCCCTAAAGCTTTTGCTTCATTACTTCGGGCTATCACACATCCATCATTGTTCGAAAGCACTACAATAGGAACCCCAACTAAGTCAGGCCTGAAAACCCGCTCACAAGAAGCATAAAAGTTGTTGCAATCAATTAAAGCAAACATTATAATGGCTTTTTAATGATGTACGTAACAATTCCCCAAATGGTCAGGTTGTTGCCTTCTTCAATTTTAATCGGTTTATATGCCTCATTCTCAGGCATTAACCAAAGTTCTTTTTTGCTGATCTTGATCCTCTTTAGAGTAAACTCACCATCTAAATAACAAACTGCAATTTTTCCGTCTGTTGCCTCAAGGCTTTTGTCAATAACCAATAAATCACCATCATTAATACCTGCATTTTTCATCGATTCCCCTTTCACTCTCCCATAGTAGGTCGCAGATGGATGTTCAATCAGTTGTTTATTTAAATCTATCGATAGATCAACAAAATCTAAGGCCGGTGATGGAAAACCGGCACTGATTTGAAAAGGAAGAAAAGGTAATTCCATTTCGGTTTCTGTGTCAACAGAAAATATTTCCAGTTCTTTTCCTTGATGTAAGCTTAATAATGGCATGGCAATTCAATAATTGAACGTTCTCCGGACCGATTCGGATCACTATGCAAAGATATATATAAAAATCATGAATATCTTTCTTGTGATATTGATTTCACTTTTTGAGTTTGAAGTTGCTTGTACTCATTGGGTAACATCCCTGTGTGTTTCTTAAAAGCATTGTAAAATGAGGTCCTGTTCCCAAAACCACACTCAAAAGCGATCCCTTCAATTGAGTATTTTTTCCCTTTTGATTCTTCTAATAGTTGTAATGAGTGCTCAATTCTATACTTGTTGATAAATTCAGAAAAGGAACTGTTGAACTTTTGATTGATTACCATAGATACCATATTTGGCGTTTCTTGAATGAGTCTGCTTAAACTTTGTAAACTACATTGATCTGATAAATAGATCTGATCCTGTTCCATTATGGTGATGATTTTTTGAGCCGTTTTTTCTATCCTTTCTTTATTTATTCTGATTCCGGAGTATCGTTCCTTTTCCACAATTAAAAGCTTGTCATACAGTTCACTGTACATGTTTGGAAATAGTCTGAAAAAAATATATACAAAAAACAATTGTCCAAAAATAGGCATATACAAAATGACATACATGGCATCTAATTGGAGCAAATAGGGTACAAATGCCCCAAGTTGAAGGATCAGCATTACGGTTAACAGCTCTTTCCGAATTCTGGATTTGGTGATCTTGTTTTGAGGAATCTTATAATCTTGGATCTCTTTGTGAAGTATCCAGATATTCGCGCCAATGGAATATAATACAATCAAAATATTGTAAAATGAGTTGATATATAATGCAATCCCAGTTATGTCATGCCCACTTACTATCTCCTTAATGTATTGAGGATGAATAAAATAATGAATTATAATTGGGATAAACAGATATGATGGTACAAACAACCAACCCCAGTATATTGATTTACTGTTGTTTCTAAAAAAACAGATCGTTAAAATCAAATATCCTCCATATGATAAATTGAAGAACATCGATATGAGATGAAGTATTGGGACCCCTTTGTATTCGTATATTAATATATTGTTTGTAAATGCTATCACCGGAGAAAAAAACAGAAGACTTAACCAAAGATACCCTTCATTGGTTTTGTATTTTAAAAAAGTAAACAACGATATCAATGTTAAACTGAAAGTTGCTATAGCGTAAATAACAATGACCAATGTTTCATTCATACATCCTTTATTTTATAATCAAAATAGGGTGTACAAATATAAAAAAAAGAGAAATTCAATTTATAGGAGATTTTTTCCCCATTTAAATTTCTAAATAATTTAAAATCAATCAAATAGAAATGTTGTTTTTTTTGTTAACATTTATAATGATTAACAAATTTGAAACAAAATGATACTATTTTTGTCAAAAATTGCAAAACTTTCATTAATAGATGGATCAAATCAAAACAACCAATATTCACAAAAAAAAATCAGTATATGAAAAAAATTTTATTTCTTACAACATGCTTTCTGTTATTTGTTTCCGTTAAAGATTGTTCAGCACAAGTAGACAACAATGGGTGGGCTCCCGCTTCTGTTGATTATTACAATCAGCCGAGGATCTTATTTGCCGCTCATATTACTCCTGCTTTAGGATTTCCCTATACAGGTATTTTTTATGGTGCTGATCTGAATGTAAAAGTGGCAAAGATTTTATATCTAAATGCAGGATTTGTAGCTCCTTTACTGGATATGTCTATCATTCATAACGATGGAGGCCGGTATAGCTTTTACGGTGGAGCTGAACTGGTTCTGAGAAATAAGAAAATATATGATAAATTTGATTTAACGACTAGTACAACACAATCCGGAGATTATACGATTAAAAAATATAGAGACTACAAAGTTAAAGTGAATGAGCAAACCATTTTAAGATTAGGAGCAGAGTATTATATGAATTCAAGATTTGAAGCAAACGCTTTGACAACCTTAAATGGGTTTAAAAACAAAGTAACTTCCGGACTTTTAATGCCTGATGGACAAATTATGGATTATAGCAGCCACGTCAACTGTGCCTTTTTATATCTGGGTATCGGAAAAAAATCTTTGAATTATTTTAAAATTAAAATGTCAGATTATCAAGAAAGTGATAAGTTTACCAGTACTTTAACAGGTTATTTTGATCTCTTTTATGCACCTGTGATAACATTGAATCCGATTACCTACGGAATTCATACTTATGATGCCGGAACCTTGTTGAGAAAGATGCCATTTGGAGGTAGATTAGGTATGGAATATTACAATACATCCGGAAAATTTCTTGGTTTTTATACTAAATTGGAGTTCGGGATGATGCCCGGAGTTGGATTCCCTGTTTATTTTAAAATTGGAATTGGTGTTTCCTCCATCTTTACAAAAATGAAAAGCCAGGGAAGTATACTTCCTTAGTAATTGTTTTATTGACAAACTTTTTAGGGGAAGTTTGGGGATTTTTTGACTTCGAACTTCCCTTTTTTATCGTAAATGAAATAAACAGCTAACCTGGGGTTTTTCTTAACAATAGCTAAAGATTTCTCCATCCCTAAAACCATGAACGCAGTAGAATAGGCATCAGCAGTAACACAATCATCTGCAATAACAGATACGCTTAGTAAGCTAGAGTGTTCCGGTTTTCCTGTTTTGGGATTGATAATATGACTGTATCTTTCTCCTCCTTTTTCAATATAATTTCTGTAATTTCCACTGGTAGCCACTGCTTTATTTTTCATTGGAAAAACATATTGAGCATCAATAGCTCCATCTGATGATTCGGTAGGTGTTTGAATTCCAATTTGCCATTGTTTGCCATCTTTTGTTCCCTTGGATACCACCTCACCGCCAATATCAACAATGCAATCCGGATATCCATTCCTGATCAAAAAATGGGCCACCTGATCCACCGCATACCCTTTTGCTATAGCGTTGAAATTGAGCTGAATCCGTGGGTCTTTTCTGATTAGGATCTGATCTTTGAGCTCCATTTTTGTGTATCCTACAAACGACATAACGCTGTCGATCTCTTTTTGGTCAATATGTTCCCTTTTCTCTTTTCCAAATCCCCATAAATTGACCAATGGCCCCACCGTGATATCAAAAGCTCCATTGGTTTGATCACTCACCTTTTTTGAAATCTGAAACACCTCTTCCATCTCTGTAGTAAAAGGGATAGAGTCACCTCTGTTGATCCTGAATAGAATCGATGTAGTATCAAAAATCGAAAACTGATGGGATATTTCTGCTAAAATGGAGTCCACTTGTTCTGGTAACTGAGGGTTTTCTTCTCCAATATAGGTGATAGAATAATAGGTTCCTAAACTGTTTCCCTGAAAATTAACCAC
>JAEWUL010000131.1 GCA_023459435.1 Bacteroidota bacterium | reverse complement strand
GTACAGTTGTTAAACACCCCAATATCAGTTTTTGGAATAGAATATCCATAAACATACATTTCACTACTGGCAAATCCTCCAATACTCCCAGGGATATAATCTGCATACCACATCATAAACAGATTCCCTTCTGCAGATTGTGGAGCCATAACAGGCCACATGTTCTCGGTTTCATTCTCTGTTACAATTTCACCAATTAATTCTGATGTGATCCAGTCTACCCAATATAAATCCCGATTGTAAGATAGCCAGCTTACATTAGTCTGATCATTCCAGGTGGTCCCATTATCATTGGAAACCGTGGCAAAAATACCTCTGTAATATTGAGTGGCAGGAACGTATAAGTAAGGATATTCAAGGGTAGAAGTGTAAAGTAAATAAACTTTTCCATCTTCAGCAACCAAATTCGGATACGAAGTTGCGCCGGAGAATCGATACCCAACCCATGTATATCCATTCGCAAACCAAATCGTATCGTCTCCATCTAAATTGGGGCGACCAATACTGTATGGTTGATTCTCAACATCATTAAGGGTGTCCATAATCGTTGTATAAGGGGCCATATTTTCGTTCCAATATAAGATATCTCCTGTTCCATGCCAATACGACCAGTAACCTGGTTGAGAATCTTCGCCTCTCATTACAAGTCTGGTTCCAAAAGCAACATGAACCATACCATTATCATCAATAGCAGCAGAGAATGTTTCATCATTAACATAACATTGTGGTAATAATGTTGAATCTGCGCTAAAGTCATCAGCCCCGGGGAAATCAAAAACAAGGTGTCTGGTCCAGTTTTCACCTCTATCTATAGATTTTAAATAAAAAACATCTGAAGATAATCCGCCACAGATCAACACTAACACACCATTTTTTTCAACAAATTTAATTTTATCGGCAGTAACATTTTTATAATCTTTATCTAACATTCCAGGCATGAGTATTGGTGTAGACCAGGTTGCCCCACCATCATTGGAACGAATATAGACGGTAACACAGTTATATCCCTGAAACAGATAACCTGCAGCACTTTCAGTCTGAGCCGCAATGTGGATGGTATCCCCTTGAACAGCAATAGTGGGCCATAAAAGGGATGTACTGGTGTTGGTTCCATCAGTTGCAACGGGTCCTGCTAGCGATGTTTCAGTCCATGTTCCAGTACCTTTAGTGGCTCTTTTGTTAAAAACCAGCCCTGTTCCTGAATGGGATACTACGATTTCTCCATCACCAAGAGCTGCAATGATACCAAATCCTGTTCTTACAGTTTCAATTCGGGCATCAGGTGCTTGGGTTGTGCCCCATGAAGTTCCGTCAAAGTAGTTGTATCCGGTACCTCTTGTACTTTGAACTGTTGATGCAGTGGTCCATACTGCAGCAGCTGTACCATCAGGGAATGATGTAATGGTGTTTCTTGAAGTTCCGTTTGAAACCACATCGTAGTAAGTTGAGCCTAAAAAGTTACCACTACCATTTCTTAAAATGGTTGGAGTAACTGTTTCGTCAACCTGTTCTAAACCCGTAATATTAGAATATTTCATGGTTTGAGGTTGAGAATAATCTCTGGAAACTTTCACAGGTTGCTGAGCCATAAGAAAAGTCAAAGAGAATAAAATGAACAAAAAGGGAAACGTTTTTTTCATAATATTTTAATTTTGTTAATGGATAAAAATTGATCATGCAAATATAAAAAAATATTCATACAAAACAAAAAAAAAGAACAAGGAAACCCTGCTCTTTTTTTTATTAAAAATGTTTGATTTGTTTTTAACGTACGATCAATTTTTGAGTTGTTGATCCTGCAGTTGTATAAATATTAACCAAATAGAATCCTGCTCCAAAACTAGAAACATTGATGGTGTGTTGGTTATTTCCTGTTTCAACGGAAACATTTTCAGTATAAACAACCTGACCCATAATGTTAGTTACTTTTAATGTTGCATTGGATGATTCTTTTGACATTAACTGAATAGTAACATTATTAGAAGCTGGATTAGGATATAATTTTAATTCAGATAAAGTGTTATCTTTAATTCCTTCAGCATTCCATAGATTTTGATAGATTTCAGTAGTATTTTTATATTCACCTACGTCATCTTTATCAATATTGATAGCATAAATGGAGGAAGGAGAAGAAGCAAAACCGCCAGCTTGACCAGGAATATAGTCAAAATACCACATAATGTTCAATTTATTATTGCTGGAATTGTGAGCCATAGTTGGCCAGAAACACTCCCCTTCGCTAATGGTCATCAATTCACCATAAAGTTCACTTTGTTCCCAATCAACAAAATACATTTCTGGGTGGTATGATAACCAGCTTACATTGTTAAGATCATCCCATGTTGCACCGTTATCTTCTGAAACAGTTGCAAAAATTCCATGGTAGTATTCAGAAGTAGCCCCACAATAGTAAGGAGCTTCCAAAAGAGCAGCATAAACCATATACACTTTACCACCTTCAGCAACTAATTGAGGAAAAGTGATAGGACCATTACTTCTGTACTCTGGTTGAGAATAACCATCCATAAACCATACAGTATCATCACCATCAATATTTGGACGGCCAATTCTTCCAGCATAAGTTTCTACAGTATTGGTGTCAAAAGGAACGGTGAAAGCAGGCATTGTAGAGTTCCAATAAATGATATTATCATAAGCCCACCATACAGAGTATTCATCTGCAGCGTTTTCTTCATCTCTGGCTCCCATTAAAGTACCAAAAGCGATATGAACAGTACCATCATCACCAATAGCAACAGATGCAGAGTAATCGTTTAAGGCAGTCATTGGGAATGTACCGGTTGTAAAATCGAAGTTAGGGCCTCCAGCAAAAGGATAAACAGAATGTTTTACCCATGTATCACCACGGTCCATTGATTCTAAATAGAAGGTTTCACTAAATTTTCCAGAAATTAAGAGAACTAATTTCCCATTTTTAGCAACTAAAGAGTAGTTATCAGCCATCTCTTTATTTTCATTAGCCATTTCAGCAATTAATTGAGGAGCTGACCATGTATTGCCACCATCATTAGATCTATAATAAACTATTGGTGTTTGAATGCCTTGATACAAAGTGCCCTCTACATTATCGGTGCAGGCAAAAATATGAACAGTATCACCTTGAGTGGCAATTGTTGGCCATAATAATACAGTAT
>JAEWUL010000130.1 GCA_023459435.1 Bacteroidota bacterium | reverse complement strand
CGCCCGAATTATTCCATCGTACATGGAAGGAAAATCCAACGGTGAATGGATTTTGGTGGATTATTTTAACATTATCGTTCACATTTTTCAAGAAGAAACAAGGGAGTACTACAACATCGAGAAGTTATGGAGTGATGCCCCAATTCAACAATTCTAAACGAAGCATAATGGCACAGAAAACTCAACAAACGACTAACAAAAAGAAACCGGATTTACTAAATGGAAATAAAAAGCCCAAGTTTAATTTCATGTGGGTTTATTTGGTTGTCATTTTTGGTTTTATTTTATATCTGCAATTTGGAAATTTCAATGTTAGTGTTGAAGAGATATATAATACAAAATTCAATGATTTAGTTGTTAAGCGTGATATTCAATCGATTAAATACATCAGGAAGAGTGATCGTGTAGATATCTATTTAAAGGAGCGTTCCATAAAACTAGACACAGCGTATCACAAATTCAAGGAGAAGAATCTAAAAGGGCCTCAGTTTTTTATTATGATTTCTGACTTTAAGGTTTTCAATGACAATTTAAATGCGACTAAAGAGAAAGCGATCAGTCATATTCTTGCATCAGATTCCACTTTAGAAAGGTCTGATGTTGAAAAAGAGTTTAATTTTGACATCAAGCAAGACACCAGCAAAGGTTGGGGAATGGATGCTATTTGGATGATTTTATCGTTTGGTATTTTGATTTTCTTCCTGATTTCAATGCGATCCATACGAGGGGGAGCCGGAGGTGGTGGATTATTTAATATTGGTAAATCCAAAGCACAGCTCTTTGATGGAAAGACGCAGCAAACGGTTTCATTTAAGGATGTTGCCGGTTTAGAAGGGGCAAAATATGAAGTTGAAGAGATTGTTGACTTCTTAAAAAATCCCAAAAAATACACGGTTTTAGGTGGTAAAATTCCAAAAGGAGCCTTATTGATTGGCCCTCCGGGAACAGGAAAAACCTTATTGGCGAAAGCAGTTGCCGGTGAAGCCAAAGTTCCTTTTTTCTCTTTGTCAGGTTCAGATTTTGTAGAGATGTTTGTTGGGGTTGGGGCGTCAAGGGTACGAGATCTTTTCAAAACAGCTAAAGAGAAGGCTCCTTGTATTATTTTCATTGATGAGATAGATGCCATTGGTAGAGCCAGGGGAAGAAACGCCATTTCAGGTGGAAATGATGAAAGAGAGAATACACTCAATCAATTGCTTACAGAGATGGATGGGTTTTCTACCAATACCGGAATCATTATATTGGCTGCCACTAATAGAGCTGATATTTTAGATCGAGCATTATTACGAGCAGGCAGGTTTGACAGACAGATACATATCGAGTTGCCCAATCAGAACGAAAGAAAAGAGATTTTTGAAGTACATATTCGAAATTTAAAACTGGGTACTGATGTAGATTTAGATTTCTTCTCAAAGCAGACACCCGGTTTTTCAGGTGCAGACATCGCCAATTTATGTAATGAAGCAGCTTTGATTTCAGCTAGAAAAAACAAAAAATGTATTGAAAAAGAGGACTTTCTGGCTGCTATAGATCGTATTGTCGGAGGTTTGGAAAAGAGGGGACATTTGATTTCGGCACAAGAGAAAAAGGTGATTGCGTACCATGAATCTGGTCATGCTGTAGTGGGTTGGTTATTGGAGCATGCATCTCCTTTGGTAAAAGTAACTATTGTCCCAAGAGGTAGATCCTTAGGAGCGGCATGGTATTTACCTGAAGAGCGACATTTAACTACAACAGAACAGTTGATGGATGAAATGGCTGCTACACTGGGAGGAAGGGCTGCAGAAGAGTTGATTTTCAACAAGATATCTACGGGGGCTTTAAGTGATTTAGAAAAAGTAACCAAACAGGCTTACTCCATGGTTGTGTATTATGGGTTAAACAAGAAATTGGGAAATATTAGTTATTATGACTCAACCGGACAATCGGAATATGCTTTTACTAAACCTTATAGCGAAAAAACAGCTCAAAACATAGATGAGGAGGTTCATCAATTGATCGAATCTGCTTATAAAGTTGCTTATGACTTGTTAAAAGCCAATCAAGAAAAATTAATTGAATTAGCTGATTATTTATTAGAAAAAGAAGTTATCTTTGCAGAAGATTTAGAAAGAATTTTTGGGAAAAGGCCTTCAGGTTCAAATCCTGAAGAGTTTGCTCCCGATTCAATCCAAAGCTGATTAAAATAGACCGATATGCCATCAACAAAGAACATATTTGATTCAGTAAATATAGCTTCTAAGGAACAAATCAGAAGAAACATTAGGCATGCTCTCAGTTTCAATAAGAGTAATACGCCAATCCATATTGACCTCAACACTCCGCTTTTTGAGCCATCACAAGACATTTTGATGGAATTTGTTTCCAAATTCAGGAGTTCAGGTGGCATTTTTATTCCATGTACTAAAGAAAACTTCAAAGAGAGGCTCCTTTATTTGTTAAATGGGAAAAAATACAATGCCCTTTTAAATACGAATAAGTCTCTGGAGAAGATCCTGATATCCGGACAAATTCAACATACAGATTACATAGAGACAGACAAGCCTGTTGATGCAGTGATTGTATACTCTGATATTTTAATTTCGCGTTCCGGGAGTATATTTTTTTCCCAAAAGCACTCTTTATATCCATCTGTTCTCAATCTTGGAACAGATTTGATCATAGTTAGTTTCAGTGAAAAGATTGTACCCGATTTACAAACGGCATTTAAGGTCATGGAAAGTAAATATGGAGGCTCTCTTTATGAGTTTTCAGAGGTGATCACTCCTGCCGGTAAGTTAGAGGAACATGAATACACCCCAAAACAGCCCCAAATCATTCTATTTCTTATTCAATAGTAAATCATGAAGAATCTGATAATTCGCACATTAACCGGTTTTGCATTCATAATTCTGGTATCAATGAGCTTTTTTTTACCCGATTTTTACATGTTTGGCTTATTTTTAGTTTTCTCCATTTTAGGGTTAGTTGAATATTACCAGATGTCCAAAAGGAGTGGTGGATCGCCACAGGTTAGCGTTACCTATATTCTGACAATAGCCCTTTATGTGGTCATGTATTGTTTTCATACTTCGATCATTTTGTTTCACAATACTTTAGGTTTTGTTCTTATTGCAGCGTTATTCATTTTAGCACCACTTGCTATTACTCCAATTATTGAACTCTATCGTAAAAAGAAAAAAAGTTTGCTCAATATTGCACTCTCCTATTTCCCATTTTTTTGGATTGTTTTGCCATTATCTTTAGGTACGATTTGGAAAACATTTGATTCAGCTGTTGTATTCTCCATTTTTCTTATTGTATGGGCCAGTGATACTTTAGCATATTGTTTTGGAATGTTATTTGGCAAAAGAAGACTATTTGAAAGGATTTCACCTAAAAAATCATGGGAAGGATTTATTTTATCATTCATTTCAACTGTTTTATTATCCACTATTTTCACTAAAATTCCCTTTTTTAATGATTCTGTATTCAATACCTATCTGGAATGGATGAGTTTTGCTGCCATTGTGATCATTTTCGGAACATATGGGGATTTGGTTCAGTCGATGTATAAAAGATGTGCCAATATAAAGGATTGTGGAAAAATTTTGCCGGGACATGGTGGCATATTAGATCGTTTTGATTCCTTCCTTTTTGCTCTTCCTGCCGGTTTTATTTTTTGGTTGATCTTTAAAATTTCCGTCTAGGGCAACAGGTCTAGAATTTAATCTTTTGTCCCGGAAAAATCTTATCTGATTTAATATTATTGTTTTTTTTAATTTGTTCAACAGGGATTTTAAGTTTCTTACTGATTCCGTATAGTGTATCACCTTGTTTTACGACATAGGTTTTCATATTTACCTCAGTACTTTTCTGTTTTGAAATCGTAGTCGTATTTTCTGTTAGACTTTTTTTATCGTTCATAATGATTTGTGGAGATACAAATTCATCACAATGAACAATTCTTCTAGCCCCAACAAAGGAGTTCACATAACCGGGTCTATGAGAATAATCGAGTCTTACACCTGTTTTAGGAGTGGATGAGTGAACAAAAGTAAAGTTTTTAGAAGAGTCGACAGATACAACGAGCCCCACATGACCAATATAGTTTTTTGATCTTTTACCTCTGTAAAAAAACACAAGATCTCCTGGTTGAATATCATCAAGATCAACTTCAATACCTTGTTGATACTGATCTCTGGAGCTTCTTCCCAACTGGATTCCAAACTGGTTAAAAGTATAAAACATCAAACCTGAACAATCAAAAGTATTAGGGCCAAAAGTACCGTATTTGTATTGTTTCCCTCTTTGATTTAATGCAAAATGGATAATGGAGTCTAATTTTGGACAATTAGTAGGCACTAAAATGGAATCATTTAAAACAATGGTTGAATTATAATAAGGATCAAAAGGTACCAATTGATCATCTTGAGCAAAAGAAAAAGGGTGTAAAAAGAAAGGTAAAACGAGTGATAATAAGCGGAAAAAATTGATCATAAAATCTAAAATTAAACGTACATTTTTAAGTGAGCAAAGATACAAAAAAAGCGAAAAATCGTATCTGTCTGAATTTCTGTTGTTTAAGACAATTCTTTTTTTTAATATTTTTTTAGAAAGATAAAGAAAAAAGTTGTATATTTGCAGAACAATAGTGCGGGATAGAGCAGTGGTAGCTCGTCGGGCTCATAACCCG
>JAEWUL010000129.1 GCA_023459435.1 Bacteroidota bacterium | reverse complement strand
AAGCGAAGTGCAGCGAAGTACGGGAGCGATAGCGGACCCCGGAAAAAGCCCGACGGCAGCAGGGTTGGAAACGTGGGTGGATGGTGCCGGAACGCCCAAAATAGTGAATAACTAATAGTGAATAGTTTTGATCAAAATTTGTTATATATTTGCAGAGTTGTTATACCTGAAAAGGTTTAATGTATGTTTGAACGTTCTGCTATTTATTCACTTCACTCAAAATCAAATGGAAGACACAATTGTTAGTCAAAATGTGGAAAAAGCGCATCAGGAATTTCTGGATGCTTTGTTGAAGGGGAATCATACATCGTGTAGAAGTCTTGTTCAATCTTATAAAGAGAACCAAATTTCCTTACAAGAATTGTATGAAAACATCATCAAAAATGCGATGTATGATATTGGGGAATTATGGGAATACAATAAGATCAGTGTAGCTACTGAACATTTGGCTTCTGCCATAGTAGAATCTTTATTAAACGAATTGTATCAGGAACTTCCCCATCATAAAAAAATCTCTAAGACAGTGATCACTACGTGTGTGGAGCATGAACACCATCAAATTGGGATTAAGATGGTGAGTGATATTTTTGAGTTGAATGGATGGAACACTCACTTTTTAGGTTCCAATACTCCAACTCTTGAACTGATCAGTTTTATTGAATTGGTAAAACCGGATTTGATAGCAGTATCTTTAAGTCTCTATTTTAATCTTCCAAAATTGCTTTCATTAATTGAAGAGATCAGTCTGAAGTACCCGGACCTTCCGATATTAGTAGGTGGACAAGCATTTAAACATGGCGGTTTAGAGGCATTGAGTTTGTATAAAAACGTTGTTTATAAGTCTGATATTTATAGTACAGAAACTTTTATTAAAAAATTTAACGAAGATGAATAGAGCCTATTTAATTGATACTGCTTCACAACTAAAAAGTGTAAGTAAAGAGAGTGCAGAAGAGTATTCTCAAAAAGCGGAGATTCTCACAGCCCAAATGAATCTATTCATGTTGGCCAAACCTGATATCGATCTATTGGTTGGGAAAAACAACCTAGATATGATGAAAGACAATCATGCCAACCACATCCGTTTTATGGCATCCATTTTTAGAGCATTCGATCCGGATGTATATGTTGAAACCATTCTCTGGGTATTCAGAGCGTATAGAAGTCATGGGTTTACAACACTATACTGGGCCTCTCAGATGAGCACCTGGATCAATTTGCTTAAATCAACTTTAACGCCTGAATGTTATCAGGAAGTTTATCCCTATTACGAATGGATCCAAACCAATATTCCCATTTTAACAAAGGTATCCGGTGAAAAACTAGATTCCAATAAATCCATGCATTGATGTCTTTTGATTCAGATTCTTCTATATTTTCAGAATGGACAGATGAGATTTGTCATTACTTAACAGAAACTAAGATTCTCTGTATTGCCCTATTTGATGGTGATAAAAGGCTTGAATTTGCCACACCTGTGATGCATACCCTATTCAAAGGGAACCCTGCGGAAAGCTTTATCAATCCAACAATAGATCGACTCCTCAATACCGATAGTGACCAACCTTTGGTTTTTCAAGGGATGATTACCATAGGGGATTACCTTTCTTTAAATAACACAATTTCAGCGGACGTATACCGAAAAAATGGAAGATTATTGATTATTGGTGGTGTTGAGGCTCCTGAATTGATTGATCAGTACATGGCCATGCAACAATTAAATCAACAAATCAATACTCTTCAAAGGGAACTTCTAAGGGAAAAAATAACATTAGAAAAAACATTAGATCAACTGAATGAAACGAATGAAGAATTAAAACACTTAAACGCATCCAAAGATAAATTTTTCTCCATCATTAGCCACGATCTTAAAAGTCCTTTCAATACCATTTTAGGTTTTAGTGAACTCTTACAGGAACAAATCAAAAATCAGGATTACTCAGAAATGGCATTGTATAGTGAACTGGTTCACAAATCTGCAACAAAAGCCTTTGAATTACTTGTCAATTTGATAGATTGGTCTCGTTCTCAGTCCGGAAGGATACAGTTTAATCCTGAAGTTTTTAATGTTGTTGAGACAATAAGTGATCTTTCTGCTTTATTTAAAGAAACAGCTGAACAAAAGGGGATCCAAATTTACTCAAACTTACCATTAACGTTGGAAATCTTCGCCGATAAACACATGATTAATACAGTCTTGCGAAATTTAATCTCTAATGCCATCAAATTTACACCTCAGGATGGAATTATTTATATCAACTGTCAAAAAAAGGAAAAAGAGGTGCTTTTTTCCATTAAAGATACAGGTGTCGGAATTCCGCAAGAGAGCATTCCTAAGTTATTTCGCATTGATGAACATTACACGACCGAAGGTACTAACCAGGAAATGGGAAACGGTTTGGGGTTGATCATGTGTAAAGAATTTGTAGAAAAACATCATGGGCAAATCTGGGTTGAGAGCACCCCTGGAAGAGGCACTACCTTCTTTTTCACCATTCCAAATTCATGATGCTCGTGTGCTCGTGTGCTCTTAATTAGATTTTTTTATTATATTTGCACCATCATTCAGATATAATGGAAAAGAGACCATTTTAAAAAACGGGGTAAATCTATAAACCTTAATTATAGACAAATAAAATAAATATTATTATGAAAAAAATTCTTTTTGGGTTACTCACAACTCTCGTTTTTTTGACCGGAAATGCACAAACCGATCAAGGGAACATGTTCATTGGCGGGACGTTAAATTTTGGAACCTCCAGTTTCTTCAATCCTGATTCTTCAGGTTATTTTAAAGGGAGTACTTTTGATTTTTCGATTGCTCCTGAATTCGGTTATTTTGTAGCAGATAACTTTGCCATAGGGGCAACAGTGTTCTTTGGCACTGCTAATTCTAAAATGTACGACGAAATGTTGTCCCAATTTAAAACTCAAAAAGTTTCGGAAATGGGTTTCGGAGGAGGCGTTTTTGGCCAATACTTTATTGAACTAAACAAAGATCTCTATTTAACATTTAAAGGAACATTGGGATATTACAACGTCATTGCTGAAACGTCCACTACAACTCCACCACTTTTCGGTATGCCTGAAACAACAACTATTGGGTTAAGGAATTCTATCAATGAGATCTCTTTTATGATCATCCCAAGCATTGAATATTTTGTTAACGATAATCTTAGCTTGAGTTTAGGTTTTGGAAATCTTTATTTTAGTCAAGCGTGGACTAAGAATTTACAACTTGCCAATCCTGTATCAGTATCCTCGACCAATTTTGGTTTGGATCTTGACTTAAGCACATTGCGGTTTGGAATGAAATTTTATTTAGACAACTAACAGATATAAAAAAGGGGCGAATCAATCGCCCCTTTTTTTATTTAAAATTATCCTAGGAAAGGATAACCGTATTCCGTTGGTGGAACCAACGTTTCTTTAATTGTTCTAGGGCTGATCCATCTGTAGAGATTCAGAGCAGAACCGGCTTTATCGTTTGTTCCGGAAGCTCTTGCACCTCCGAACGGTTGATTTCCCACAACAGCACCTGTTGGCTTATCGTTTAGATAGAAGTTGCCTGCTGAATAACGAAGAGCATCAAATGCTTTATTTAACATATAACGATCTTGAGAGAAGATAGATCCTGTTAAAGCATAAGGTGAAGTTTCATCACAAATCTTTAAAGTTTCCTCATATTTTTCATCTTCGTAAACATAAACAGTGATCACTGGTCCAAAGATCTCTTCCACCATGGATTCATAGTCAGGTTTTTTAGCCACAATAATGGTTGGTTCAACGAAGTACCCAACAGATTTATCGTAGTTACCACCTAATACGATTTCAGCATCAGGAGATGATTTAGCGCGGTCGATATATCCGGCGATATTGTCGAATGATTTTTCATCAATAACGGCATTTACGAAATTGGAGAAATCACGAACACAACCCATTTTAACGGTTTTCATCATCTCTTTAACATGTTGTAAAGTCTCATCCCAGATCGATTTAGGGATATAAGCACGAGATGCAGCAGAACATTTTTGACCTTGATACTCGAAAGAGCCTCTCAGGATAGCAACAGCTAACTCTCTGGCAGGTGCTGAGCTATGCGCAAAGATAAAGTCTTTTCCACCGGTTTCTCCAACTATTTTGGGATATGTTTTATAATTTCCAATATTTTGTCCGATGGTATTCCAGAATGCATTGAAAGTACCTGTACTACCTGTAAAGTGAACCCCTGCAAAATCAGGAGAGGCGAATACGGTGTTGGAGATTGTGCTTCCGGCACCAGGCAAGAAGTTGATCACACCATCAGGGAGGCCAGCTTCTTTGTACAATAGCATCAAGTAATAGTTAGAAAGGATTGCTGTTGTTGCAGGTTTCCATAACACTACGTTACCCATTAAAACAGGAGACATGCTCAAGTTAGATGCAATAGCAGTAAAGTTAAATGGAGAGATTGCGTAAACAAAACCTTCCAAAGGACGATATTCTGTTCTGTTGA
>JAEWUL010000128.1 GCA_023459435.1 Bacteroidota bacterium | reverse complement strand
CAAAATCTGTAGCTTCAAAAAGGATAAGGCTTGACTTATTGTCTTGTTGAACATTACAATAAATTTGATGAATCAGCAGGGTTTCAAAAACATATTTTTTGATCAATTCAATCGCTTCAGTGGCATAACCTTGTCTGCGATAATCTTGATGAATAAGAATCCCTAAACCAATACGTTGGTTAAAAGGGTCATAGTCAAAAAGATCCACAATTCCGATAGTTGTTTTGGGTTCATTAGGATTATCATTTTTCAAATCCACCATCAATCGAATCTGGCGGGTTGTGAAGATATCATCTGTAGCACAATCCACAAACATCTGAAGGGTATATTCTGAGTATGGTTTTAACGTTTGGCTGATTCTCCAGATAACAGGGTCATTTTCCCAAATATAGAGTAATTTTACGTCTCCTGGTTCGAGTGCTCTTAAACTTATTTTTTCGCCTTGAATAAACATAGATATAAAAAATTAATGGTTAATGGAAATAAACTGTTTGATAATTCTAAGTTTGTGTGTATATATTTCTTTTTCAGCATTATATATCCCAGTTTGATCTAGTTTGTCTATTCTGACAAATCCGGAGGCATGGAGTATTTTACCTTGACCACAGATGATACCGGTATGAACGATCTTACCTTCATCGTTATCGAAGAAGGCCACATCACCCACTTGAGCTTGTTCAAAAAAGTCCACATTCTCGCCCTGCAACACTTGTTCCGAAGCATCACGAGGCAACGATTTCCCGATAGCTTTGTAGGCAAGTTGAACCAGAGCACTACAGTCGATACCCAACGGGGTTCTTCCTCCCCACAGGTATGGGGATCTCAGAAATCCGGAAGCAAATTTCAATAATTTGATTTGTTCTTGAGATAAATTCGGATGAGATGGAGCAGTTTCAATCGTGGGCAAATCGATCATAAAAATCGCATTCCCTAAAATCAACATTCCATCATTGGGGTATGGGAAGGTAGAACCCATATAGATCGGGAAGGTGACATTAGACTCAAACTCACGGATAAACATCAGATAATCTGTAACCATAAACTTATCCGTTTTCAGATAGTTATCAAGATCTTCTGGATGCAGTGAATTAAACAGTTGCGCATCAATCCAACCTTGGTAGTTACAATCGAAGGTTTTGATTTTCATCCATTTATCAGTTTCTTCAAGTACCTGGTATGGATCACCAAAGATGAGTTGTGAGCACATTTCAGAACGATGTTGCGGTTCTGTACGCATTGCGATTTGGGCCAAATGAGCTACACCGTACTTTTCCATTTTTCAGATATTAAAAAGGTAAATCATCCTGACCATCATCCACAAAAGTACCGGTAAACTCTTCAGGTAATGGATTAGAAGTGGCAACGGATGGAGCAATCTGAGGCGCAGAGGCTGGAGCTGTTGCAGTAGGTTCGATTTTCCATGCTTTCACATCGGTATACCACTTGCCGTTAAACTCTCTGGATTCCAGATTAAAAGATACAATCACCTGATCTCCAATATTGATATTTTGAAGGGCATCTGTTTTATCACCCCATAAATTGGCACATACTTTCTTTGGATAACTCTCTACTGTTTCAATCACAAACTCCTGTTTTTGCCAGGATGTACCTGTTTTACCTACACCTGATTGAATCGGCAACTTTAAAATTAATTTTCCTGAAATTTCCATAAAATATTATTTGACAATTAACATTTAACAATTAACATCTAAAAAGTAAGTAAGTATTAAGAAAAAAGTAAAAAACTAAAACCTAATACCTAAAACCTAACATCTATTTGTTCTTCTTTCCAAACACAGACACATGAATATATCGTCCGGGGTTCTCTTTGATATCGAGCAACAATTTATTCAGGTTATCGGTAGAGGTTGCCAAATTTTTGTACAATTCCTCATCGTTCACTAATTTACCGAGGTCACCTTCCCCTTTGTTAATTTTTTCAATAATTTGTTGTAATTCTGTGATGGTTTGATTGGCATTTAGAATCACTTTGGCCAAATCTTCTTTCGCGATATCGTTGGATATTTTATCAAAGTTGGCAATAATCTCTTTAAGTTTTGGGGATTCTGATTTCAACGTTTGACTAAACTCATCCAGGTTGGTTACTATTTTACCAAACTTGGTTTTATTCTGATTTAAGATAGAGTTCAAATCAGCAGTTGTAGATTCTAAATTGGTAAAAATATTTTTCAAAGAGGATGGTCCGTTTTCTGAGTGAAGGATCTCTTTTAGTTCAATGGCAACAGTATCTATTGAAGACATTATGGAGCTCAACTGATCCTTGATTCCGCCCAGGTCATCTGTTAGAGCGGGTATAAAATGCGCTTCTAAAATGGTTCCATCTTTAGCCAACTGGTCGCTCGTTCCTAAATTAAGGTTTATCACTAATCCCCCTAGAATATCTTTTGCACCTAGTTCAAAACGGGAATCAACGGGGATCTCAATCTCTTCATTCAGGATAATTTTCACTTTCACACGAGCAGGCACCTCATCTGTCAGGTTGATTTCAACAACTTTACCAATTTTATATCCATTAACAAAAACACCTGTACCGGTGGGGAGTCCTTTGGCATGATCAAAAACAGCATACAAGGTTTTCGAATAGCCAAACACCTGATTTCCCATTAAAAAATTGGCCCCGACATAAAAAACAAATAATGCTGCCAAACCAAACAGGCCCACTTTAATAGCTTTACTGTTTCTTCTTTTTGTCTCATCAGTTCTTGCGTTCACTTTTTCTTCAGATTTCATATTTTTTCAACAATTTTTAACCTGCAAAAGTACAAAATAATAAGCTAATAAGCCAATGAGATAATGAGCTAATTTTAATTTTAATTATTTCAATCATTTTATAATAGAAAATCACTGGTAATTGGGATGTATGTTTCAATTTTTTGAATTATTTTTGCTTCAACTTTTTAAAAATATTAAAATGGAACATTTGGAACATAATCATACTCATTCTCACGAGCACCATCATCATGTCGGGATTAACGGGAAAAATCTGTTTTGGGTGACTTTATTAAATTTGGTAATTACCATAGCAGAAATTGTGGGTGGTTTGTTATCGAATAGTCTTTCATTATTGTCGGATGCTGTTCATAACCTAGGGGATAC
>JAEWUL010000127.1 GCA_023459435.1 Bacteroidota bacterium | reverse complement strand
ATATGAAAAAATAATCATTAAACATAAAGAGCTATCTCTGAAAACTTTATGTTATTAAAATCAAAGATTCAAAATTTTTACTACTTTTGCAAAAAATTTAATCACCAAACTTTAAAATGGGTACTTTAATATTTTATTTATTATTAGCACTGGTCATCTCATTTATTTGTTCATTATTTGAATCTGTCCTGTTATCAACTCCATTGTCTTTTATAAACATGAAAGAAACCGATGGAGATAAAAGGGCTTTAAAAATGAAAACATATAAGGAAAAGATTGACAAGCCATTAGCGGCCATATTATCTTTGAATACAGTGGCACATACTATTGGTGCAGCTGGTGTTGGAGCTCAGGCGGTTAAAATTTTCGGCGAAGCATATTTTGGTCTTGTTTCTGCAGTTTTAACGTTATTAATCCTTATTTTTACTGAGATCTACCCAAAAACTATTGGGGCAACATACTGGAGAAAGCTTGCGCTTCCTATTGTTCCCTGGTTGAACATCCTGATTATACTAGCATATCCATTTGTAAAACTTTCTGATATCCTTTCAAAATTAATCAATAAAGGCAAAGTAGAAACTACTGTAAGTAGGGAAGAGGTGTTTGCTATGGCTGATATAGCAACTGAAGAAGGAGAATTTGAAGTATCAGAGAATATCATCATTCAAAATTTACAGAAACTGGAAAGCGTTAAAGTGGAAGATGTGATGACCCCTCAGATCGTTGCATCAGTGGCCCCTGAAGAGATGACCGTTTCTGAATTCTATAAGAATAAAGATTATCTTCATTATGCCAGAATACCTGTCTATGCTGATAGTGATGAAGATCATATTACAGGGTATGTATTACGACAGAATGTATTGGAACAGGTTGCCAGTGACCATTTTAACACCAAACTTAAAGATATAAAAAGAAAAATTATTGCTGCTGATGAAGGGGAATCTATTATGGTTCTTTGGGAAAGACTCCTTCAGGAGAGAGAACACATTGCCATTGTTACCGATGAATATGGAAGTTTTAATGGGGTTGTAACACTTGAAGATATTATTGAATCGATATTAGGTCTGGAAATCGTAGATGAAACAGATCAATTTGCGGATATGCAACAATATGCTCGTCAAAAATGGAACGAAAGAAGAGAAAAATACAAACATATTATCTCTTACGATCCTGACGATACACAAGCATAACACAACTCTGACAATCAAATTGTAACATCAACTTTATCTTTTGATGTTCCAGGATGAAAGGCTCCTTGAACGGGATTTTATTTGGAGCAGAACTCCCTTTAGGGCAATATCCCAGAGCATATTTGATACAATGCTTACATTGCATAAGGAGCACATCCTCTTCAGGCTCCTGTATTTCAAAAGCATCATCTATTTTTTTTACACCTAAATCAAAATAGATCCTTTTTGCACCATTGTTCATGACATTGGAAAGATAACTCAGATGCTCTTTTAACTTTATTGAAAAAGGTTGAGTTGTTTTTTGACTCTTTTGGTTTGGTTTATTCTTTTCCATCCACTGATCATCTAATTGATTCAATACGGATCTCCTCAATAATGTCGCTAAAGAAGCAGGAATAAAATAATGATTATCCATTTGGATTTCAATCGAATCAGGGACATAGATCGTATTTCCCATTTTTTGAAGTATGGAGATCAGCTGATCTTTTACATTTTGTGATTGTAGTGATATGGTTTTTTCAATTTTCATTATTTGCGAAACAGAACAACCCCTTTCATCTTTAACTGATAATTCAAATCCATTGGGAACCTCTTTCCAATTCATCTGAATCCTGATTTTTCTTTCCGCACTCTTTTTCTCCAGTTTTTTTTCAAATACCTGATTGAAATTACGAAACAAGATTGTTCCGGGTTCAATCTCTACTTTAGAGGCTGGAAAGATTTTATTGCCATCAGTTCTATTGATCCTAAACCCTTCAATATGCCCATTTTTTGTAGTAAAAATAACGCCATCTCCATTGGATAAAGTGATCCCGGAATATTGTAAATGATCTCTCTCAACAGATTCGACCACACCCACTTTTTCACCTATAGATTTGGGTGTATTGATTTCTGTTTCCACATGATCCCTTTCATGCAGGAAATACTCCGTTTTGTCCCGATGAAATGTTCTGGAGGGTTGAGGATCAAAAAAGAGGGTTGTTTTACCAAAAGAAGCAGGTACGAAATTGGACTTATTTTCAAATATGGCATCTAGTTTTTTTCGATAGTACCCCGTAATATTTTTAACATAGGAAAGATCTTTAAGACGTCCTTCTATTTTAAGTGAGGTGATCCCTGCACCTATTATCTCTAATAGAGAAGAGGAGCGATCCATATCTTTTAATGAAAGCAAATATTGATCCTTTCTGATCCATTTCCCATTCTGATCTTTCAATGAATAGGGTAATCTACACAATTGTGCACACATCCCTTTATTGGCACTTCTTCCTGTAAAAGCTTGACTAATATAACATTGACCACTATAGCTCACACATAGAGCCCCATGAACAAAAGCTTCTAATTCTATGTTAGTTTGGTTTTTGATCTCCTGAATCTCATGAATGGAGAGTTCTCTGGCCAATACAACTCTATCAAAACCCAGATTTTCTAATAGTTGTATTTTATCCACAGATCTATTATCCATTTGAGTACTGGCGTGTAATTCTATTGGTGGAAGATCAAGAGTTAGAATCCCCATATCCTGAATGATTAAAGCATCAACACCTGCCTGATACAACTGAAAAATTATTTTTTGAGTATCATCTAATTCGTGATCTGATAAAATGGTATTCAGAGCAACATGAACTTTAGCTCCAAATTTGTGAGCATAGCCAGTGAGTGTTTCGATATCTTCAATTGTATTTGAAGCAGCTTGTCTTGCACTAAATTTCGGAGCTCCAATATAAACGGCATCCGCACCATGATTGATGGCTTCTTTCCCAAAATCGAGATTTTTGGCTGGAGATAATAATTCAATTTTTCCTGAAGTTTTATGCTTATTCATATGGCAAAAGTATCAAACTTTTTTCACATCTCTGGGAAAGCAATGTATAAAAATTCAAATGACACGAATTGAATATTTTTTATTTTTTTCGTATATTTGCAACATTCTCATAAATGATACGCATGCATATCCCATCTTTATTTTCGGATTTAGCACTAATTTTAATTGTTGCAAGTGTTACTACGCTGATATTTAAATGGTTAAAACAGCCTGTCGTATTGGGTTATATTATTGCCGGAATTTTAACAGGGCCTCACACACATTTTTTTGTTACGGTTCAAAATCTCAATAATATTGAAGTCTGGGGCCAGATTGGAGTCGCTTTTTTGCTTTTTGAGTTAGGACTAGAGTTTAGTTTTAAAAAAATCCGAAAAGTGGGGAGAACAGGTGTCATTACTGCCATAATGGAATTGTTGATTATGTTTACTGCAGGTTATATGACCGGGTATTTTCTGGGATGGAGCAATATGAACTCCATTTTTTTGGGAGGAATGCTTACAATCTCTTCTACCAGTATTATCATCAAAGCATATGAAGATTTGAATATTAAAAATCAATCCTATACCAATGTAGTTTTCGGTGTTTTAGTAGTTGAAGATTTAATTGCAGTTCTTCAGTTGGTTTTATTATCAACCATTGCAGTAACAAGATCTTTTAATGGGTTGGAGCTAGGAATGAGTATTTCCAAAATGATCATTTTTATTGTATTCTGGTTTATAGTTGGGATATATTTGATCCCCGGGTTTTTTAAAAGAACCAAAAAGATGATGGGGGAAGAGACCATGTTGATTGTTGTTATTGGTCTTTGTTTCGGGATGATTTTTTTAGCTGATAAAATGGGATTATCTGCCGCTTTAGGAGCCTTTTTGATGGGATCAATTTTATCCGAAACAGTTGAATCGGACAAGATTATAAAGCTGATCACTCCATTAAAGCATCTGTTTGGAGCTGTATTTTTTGTATCCGTTGGGATGTTGGTAGATTTTCACGTTGTGACAACCAACTATCTGCCCATTTTAATGATCACTTTTTTAATCTTGTTTGTAAAAAGTTTCAGTGCGGGTTTTGGAGTTTTGGTTTCCGGTCAATCTCTAAAAACGGCAGTTCAGAGTGGAATGAGTTTATCACAGATTGGTGAGTTTTCATTTATTATTGCTTCATTGGGACTATCTTTAAAGGTCATTGATCCTATATTGTATCCCATTATTGTGGCTGTTTCTGTTTTTACTATTTTTACCACTCCATTCTTTATTCGATTTTCTGAACCGTTTTACAATTTCCTTAACACCAAACTCCCTCTTCACTGGATCAGAGCCATTGAACAGATTTCAGCCTCATCCAATCAATCTGATGATCAGGATTTGAAAAAAATTTATATCAAGAGATATGTCGAAAGAACATTAATCTATGTCATTTTAATAGTTGCCATTTATTCCATTTCATTTTTGGTTTTAGAACCATTTTTAAAACGGTTTTTACCATTATTAGCAGAACAAATACTGAGTTTTTCAATCACATTTATTGCAGTATCACCAATTTTAGGGGCATTAATTATGAACAAACTGGCATCTAAAATGGATTTTAACAGAATATGGAGAATGAATAAGATTAAAAGACACATCCTTGTGATTCTTATTCTGGTTAGAATCCTTATTATTATTCTTGCACTTACCATATTAATCAACCATTTCTTTAATTTTACTATTGCCATCACCTTAGCTGTCATGATTGGACTATTTCTTTTTTTTATTGCTTCAAATAAAAATATGAAAAGGTTTCTGAATATGGAAGAGAGGTTTATAAGGAATCTGAATGGAAAGTCAAATATTGAACCTCAAAATATGCCTGACCTTACACGTCACGATGTTCATTTTGAAATTATTGAGATTTATGAAAATTCACCCTGTGTTGGGAAAACACTGTTAGAACTTGATTTAGATCATACCTATGGAATTAATGTAATCAGTAT
>JAEWUL010000126.1 GCA_023459435.1 Bacteroidota bacterium | reverse complement strand
GTCATAAACAATGTAACCGTGAAGTAGTTTAGATTATCGAGATATTTTCCGACAGTTTTTTCAATGAATGATTTTTGTTGGGGTTTTATTGTATCAACGGCAGTTTGGGCATGTAGGAAGCTGAAACTGAAAAACAGCAATAGGGCAACGATAATTTTTTTCATTAGGGTTGATATTGTTGAATAAGATAAATAATTTCATCATAGGTTTCAAGAACAGGAGAAAGAGCCAGGAACTCATAGTGAGCATCATAATCTTCCAGTAAAGCGATTGAAAGAGGCTCTTTTCCCTCTTCAATACGATTGGTCATAAAACAAAAGGCTGCCAGATAATAGTTCATCATATCAGGTTTAGCACTCTCTTCAATTTCGATATTATAAAAGTCAAATAGATAGTACCCTATCTCATAAAACTCATTGGATACACAGAAATGAGCCAGATATCTAAAGAAATCATCGAATTGCTCCAGTTGATTTAATGTAAGATTAATCAGGTTTGTCAACGTTTCAAACTGCTCCTCTTCGGCGTAAAACATGAGTGATTGAAAAAGGAGATCCATGTCCTGAGGGGAGTTGGCAAAAGCTTTTTCAATAAAAATACGGGCTTCATCTACTTTGTTCTCTTTTTGTAGAATTCCGGCAATCCCTATGATGGCTTCATTGTGATTTGGGTTGATATCCAATGTTTTCCGATAGAATTCCAGCGCTTTTTTATTTTTACCCATCAGATTATAACAATCTGCAATATTGGATAATGAGTGAAAATCAGCTTTATCTAATCTATGAGCTTCAACATAATATTCTATAGCTTTAGCGTACTGTTTCATTTCAAAATAGGAGTTTCCAATATTAAAATTTGCAGTTGCAATCTCATTGTCACAAGTGAGTGCCAGTTTATATGCTTCAATAGAGTCTTCATATCGATCCTGCCAGCTATATGACAACCCCAGCCCAAACCAGGCCGCTCCGGCAAAAGGGAACTCCTCCGTTAGGGCACTGTAGAATTCTAAAGCTTGTTGATGCCATTTTTCCTCTTCAAAAACAAAGGAGAAAATGGAAAGTTGCTCTTCAAAGGTGATATCCTTTTGCAAAGCAAACTTCACATGCTCAATCGCTTCGCTGAATTGTTTTTTCTTAACCAACTCAAAACCGATCAAAAAATGGATATCTGGTTCACCAGGTGCAATCTGTAAGGCTTTTTTCAGTAGTTTGATGTTGTCTTCGTTACGATTGAGAATATTGGAAAGATACACTTTCTCCATATAGAACTCTGGAGTTGGCTCAAAATCTTGTTCAATTCTGTTGAGTTCCTCCTCAGCAATATCCAGCTCAAATTTTAAAATGTGGGTTTTCACTTTATAAAGATGGAAAGCTACATTCTGATGATAGATTTCTAACGCTTTGCTGATAGCTATATCTAAATATTCAAAATCAAAAGCACTGATCAACTCCTCAATGATGATCTCATATTCTTCTGCATCATAAAACTTACTAGTATGAGTATCAACGGATTCTTTGAATTCTGTAACTAGTTGATTATCATTTTCTTCAAACTCTTTCATTGCTTTTAAAATTGAATGGCAAAGATACAAAAAAACCCGTATCTTTGCAAATAAATAACATTGTATAATTCAATAATAGAACTCGTATATGGCACTACTGATTAAAAACATTAAGAAACTGGTACAAGTTGAAGAGAATCCATGTGATTTCAGAGCAGGAAAAGAGATGCAAACCCTTCATACTATTGAGGATGCCTTTTTAATTACAAAAGGGGAACTGATCTATGAATTTGGTAGAATGGAGCAACTTACCAGCACTCTTTTGAAATCGGTTGAGGAACCCATAAAGGAGATCGATGCAACCGGGAGAATGGTGTTTCCTTCGTTTTGTGATTCCCATACCCATTTGGTTTATGCTGGTAGCAGAGAGATCGAATATATTGATAAAATAAAAGGATTATCATACGAAGAGATTGCGAAAAGGGGAGGTGGAATCAATAATTCTGCAAAACGACTTGCTGAAGCAACAGAACAAGAGTTGTATGATGCTGCAATGGCGCGTTTATATGAGGTTGCTATGATGGGAACCGGTGCTGTAGAGATTAAAAGCGGTTATGGTTTAGATACGGAAAATGAGCTCAAAATGCTTCGAGTCATTAAAAGATTAAAAGAAAATGCCCCATTGATCATCAAATCTAATTTTTTAGGTGCACATGCGGTTCCTTTAGCCTATAAAGGGAAACAGGACGAGTATGTAGATCTGATTATCAATGAGATGATTCCCATGGTTGCTGCCGAGGATCTGGCTGATTTTATCGATGTTTTTTGTGACAAAGGGTTTTTCACACCTGAAGAGACAGAAAGGATTTTAATGCAGGGTATCAAATATGGAATGCGTCCAAAAATTCATGCGAATGAACTCGATTATTCAGGTGGAATTCAGGTGGGAGTGAAGTATAATGCACTTTCCGTTGATCATCTGGAATATACTGGAGATGAAGAGATTGATGCACTATTAGGTTCTGAAACGATGCCCACCTTCTTACCAGGTGCTGCATTCTTTCTGGGTATGATTTATGGTCCGGTACGAAAAATGATAGACGCCGGCTTGCCTATTGCATTGGCTTCAGATTACAATCCAGGATCTTCTCCTTCAGGAAATATGCAATTGATCCTCTCTATGGGATGTGTCAATTACCGAATGTTACCTGAAGAGGCCATTAATGCAACAACGCTGAATAGTGCTTATGCCATGGGAGTAAGTGATATGGCAGGCTCCATTGCCAAAGGTAAAGTAGCTAATTTCTTTATTACAAAACCGATCCCTACTGTAGAATTTATGCCCTATTCCTACGGTAATAATAAAGTGGAAACCCCATTTTTAAGAGGGAAAATGATCAAAAATTATACTTATGGAGCCAAAACGTTTTAAGCTCTTTTAAAAAGGAAAGTTATTAGATTCAGGATTCAATGAATCATCAGAAGGTTCTTCTACATTCATTTTAGAATTGAACGTGTCAAAACCGCTATTTTGTGGTAATGTAAATGCATTGGCATTTTCTCGGTTGTCAATATCAGAAAACTTGGTGTATCTGCTTTCAAATCTTACTCTTACATTTCCCGTTGCTCCATGTCTGTTTTTTTCAAACATAATATCTGCTCTCCCTTGAGCAATAGTATCGTCTTCAAATGTATCCAGTTTGTAATATTCAGGTCTGTAAATGAAAAGCACCATATCCGCATCCTGTTCGATGGAACCGGACTCTCTTAAGTCGGACAGTAATGGTCTTTTGGTACCACCAGCCCGTGTTTCTACAGCACGTGATAACTGAGACAGTGCAATTACAGGGATATTTAACTCTTTGGCTAGAGCTTTTAAGGACCTCGATATGTAACTGATCTCCTGTTCACGTGTCCCTTTCCCTTTATCCTTTTCAGAACCACCCTGCATCAATTGTAAGTAGTCAATAATCACCATCTGAATGTCATGTTGGTGTTTTAGTCGGCGACATTTTGCTCTCAGGTCGAACACACTCAATGCAGGAGTGTCATCAATAATCAGATTAGCACTACTTAAATTACCAATTTTGTTGGTTAATTGTACCCATTCCACCTCATCGAGTTTCCCTTTTGAGATTCGCTCAGAGTCGATACCGGTTTCGATGGAGAACAAACGGTGTACAATCTGTGTTGCCGACATCTCTAAGGAAAAGAATGCCACAGGTTTGCTATAGTCGATGGCTGCATTTCGGGCAATTGATAACACAAATGATGTTTTACCCATACCTGGACGAGCAGCTATAATCACTAAATCAGACTTTTGCCATCCCCCAATTTTTTCATCAATAGCTCTGATTCCTGTAGGAACACCATGATACGATTCTTCACTATTTCTCATTTGGATCAATTCATCTAAAGCCCTTCGAACCACCTCGGTCAACTCTTTACTCTCTCTCTTAAAGTTGTTTTCTACAATACCAAAAAGTTCAGTCTCTGCTTCATCCAGTAATTGTAAAACATCCTTGGAGTCGTCGTATGAATCTTTAATAATGGAACTGCATGTAGTAATGAGAGATCTTAGTACGTATTTTTCCATTACAATACGAGCATGATACTCAATATTTGCTGATGAGGCTACCCTTTGTGTCAGGTTTGCAATGTAAGAAGGACCACCAACAAACTCCAGTACTTTGTTTTTTCTTAAGTAGTTGGTTACCGTCAATAGATCTATCGGTTCAGAATTCTTAAAAAGCTCTCTTACAGCAGTATAGATATGTTGGTGTGCCTCTTTATAAAACATCTGAGGCGTAAGTGTATCGATCACTTCCCCTACAGCATCAGAGTTGATCATAATCGCTCCTAATATTGCCATTTCAAAATCAACAGCCTGTGGTGTGAGTTTAC
>JAEWUL010000125.1 GCA_023459435.1 Bacteroidota bacterium | reverse complement strand
GATATGTTAAATGTCTTGTTCTCAACATTCTCAATGTACATTACATTGATATCTTTCATTTTAGAAAACTGAATAGCTTTTTTAAAGTCCACAAAAACAGGCTCAATAGTTTTGATCTGATTATTCTTTATAGATTTAAAAAAATCGGATTCTGCATCTCTGTTGATCACAATAGGAGTGATGGCTGGTTTATTCACTTTTTCAATATCGTCAGGTGTACCTTGCTTTTTATATACAATAAAATAGTTGTTTTTAAAATATTTATTTGCGAAATCGATCACATCTTTTTTAGTAATAGTAGCATAATTGTTGATCGATTGAGAAGCCATATTCCAGGGGATGTTGTTTAAGAATGCGTTGGACATCATTCTTACTCTGGCTTCATTGCTTTCCAGTTGTCTCATTTCCGACAATCTCATATTGTCAATAGCAGCAGATAGAAGCGCATCATCAAATTGCCCTTGTTTGAGTAATTCAATTTGAGCCAGAATGATATCTTTCACTTCCTCTAAAGTCTGCCCATCTTTAGGCTTACCATAAAAAGCCAATGAAGAGTTGTCACACAAAACATATGGGAAAGCGGCAACAGTACCTGCTAGTTGTTTTTGATTCACATTTAAGTCAAATAAACCAGCTTTTCCGTTATATAAAATCTGAGACACCATATTTAAAATGTAGATCTCTTTGGAGTTAGCGGGTTGATCAATTCTGAATGCCATTCTGAAAAATTCAGCTTCTAATCCAACAACTTCAGAAACGGTTGGTTGTGTAGCAGGTTTTTCAGGTTTTACTACAAATTGTGGTACAGGTTTTGATTTTAGACGACCAAAGTGTTTGTCAATGATTGCTATTGCTTCATCAAAATTGAAGTCTCCCGACAAAACAACAGCCATATTGTTAGGCACATAATAGGTGTTAAAAAACTGACGAATATTTTTCATGGAAGGGTTTTTCAAATGTTCTGGATCTCCTAATGTGGTTTGTTGTCCATATGGATGATTGGGATATAATAGCGTCATCAACTTCTCATTAGACTTTCTGCTATCATTGGTTAAAGACATGTTTTTCTCTTCATAAACGGTCTCTAATTCGGTATGAAATAATCTTAATACAGGCATTTCAAAACGGTCTGCCTGAATGATGGCCCAATTTTCCAGTTGATTGGAAGGGATGTTTTCAATATAAACTGTATAATCATTGGAAGTTCCTGCATTGGTACCTTGTGATCCAATAAACTTCATCACTTTGTCGTATTCGTTAGGAGCAGCATATTTGCTGGCTTCATAAGATAGACTGTCGATTTTTCGGTAGATCATGTTTCTTTGATCCTGATCCGTAGTAACACGATAAATTTCAAAAAGATCTTCGATTTGAGCGATCAATTGGCTCTCTTTTTCCCAGTTTAGAGTTCCTAAACGAGGAGTACCCTTGAACATCATGTGTTCAAAATAGTGAGCCAGACCGGTTGTTTCTTTGGGGTCATTTTTGCTTCCGGCACGAACGGAAACATAGCATTGGATTCTTGGAGCATCTTTGTAAACAGAAAGATACACCTTTAAACCATTGTCTAAGGTGTAAATACGAGCCTGTAAAGGATCGTTGGGAACTGTTTCATATTTGTATGTTTTCTGAGCAAATGTAGCAGAAATCATGACAAATGAAAATAACAGTACTAATAAAAGTTTCAATTTTTTCATTGTTTTTAAAATTATGGTTATTATTTGATTGATTAAATATTTAGATTTCTAAAAAGAAATGAATTAAGACTGAATGAACAAACGATCAGGATTGTTCTTCATGATCTTCATCGTCAAATTGTTCCAGAATATGCTCAAGGGTTTTTAAATGTTTTCCGTAGAAGATAGATGCCCAGATCCCAACAAAGATAATGGCTAAAATGGTAAAAAGGATCACAAGTGCCAATGCGGCAAAATAACCATAATTTTCAGGAGTAAAGCTGTCCGGAAGATTCATGATGAATTCAAAAATCTTCTCCGATTTTCCTTTTGAAAGAACGATAAAAAATAAGATAAACCCGTAAGGAATAAGCAGATAATTGATAGTTTTATACAACCGGATGGTGTTTTTTAATTCATAGTAAATAGCAGATATAGAACGGTATGAGTTAAATGTTTTGTGTTTGGTGTTTTTATAATAACTGTAAAAACTTCTATAGTAGGGTATCGCACTGATAATCAATAAAAAAAGCACTATAAAATAGACTAATTCTGATATCCCATTGATTTGATAGAGAGAAATGAAGGGGACAATTGTCAGGAAAAAAACACTGAAAACCATCAAAAACAATTCAATTTTTATGTTTTTTCGAATTTTATCAATAGGTGTTTGTGCTTTTTTCAGTTTATTCAAATCCTCCGGAATGGGCACAGATGATTCCTGCTCTTTCCATTGTTTTTTTAAATCGTCAAAGTTAAATTGGTCACTTTTCATATCCATTTCTAATAATAATTTCTTGTAATTTGTCTTTAATCCTGTTTAATTTCACCCTTGCATTACCTTCGGTAATCCCTAATTGAGTTGCGATATCTCTGTGAGAGAATCCTTCTAAATATAAAAAAATCAATGCTTTATCAACTTTGTTAAGTTCTTGAACTGCTTTGTAAAAGTGTTGAAGTTGATTCTCTTTTTCTTCATAATTGGATAACTCACTTTTTAACTGATACGCTTCTTCATTTAAAGCGACTTCAATTTTTGATTTTTTGGATTCTTTTTTGAATTGTGTCAATGCTGTGTTTAACGCAACCCGGTACATCCAGGTAGAGAAACTGCTTTTGCCGAGGAAGTCATCATAAGAACTCCAAAGATGGTACACAATTTCCTGACGAAGTTCCTCTTGGTTTTCTTCGTTGTCTTCATACATCCGGGATATTTTATATAAAATCCCTTTATGCTTTTCTAAAAGTTTCAGAAATTGCTTCTCCTTTTCCATCTAATGAGTCTATTCGCTCAACATAAACATATCTTTTTACTCATGGATGTTAAAAAATCACTTAGAAGCCACGACGATAGTCGCTGCGATACCTACTAATACTGCTGAAATTGTAATCATATTTATTTGTTTTATGAAGTTAGTTGAAATAAGATGAAAAATGTTACAGTAAAAGTGTATTAAACCTGGATCACTTGTTGTGCTTTTGCTAGATCTTTTTCATCAACATAAATAGCAACAGCCCCATCTAGGTCACCAATGGTAGAGGGAAAAATCGCAGAAGGGTTTGCTTCTGAAAGGAAACATTCAATACCCGCATTTTCAATAGCACCTTTTAAAATATTGGCTTCAATGGGGTCTGGACATGTGATTAAAACTACAGGTTCCATAATATTTTGTTTTAAAAAAGATTGAAACGGATAGATGTTTTGGTACAACAACAGTTTCAAAGGCAAAGATACATAAAAAATGGTAAAAAAGCAATACGATATAGTAAAATAATATGGTGATTTTTTTATATATTTGTAGCTTGAAATTTTAAAAACAGGAACTCATTAAACTACCATTACTGCCATGACTATTGAAGAGATAAAAGAGGAAGTACATCAGTATCAGAAAGCGCTGGAACAACCAATCCCTTTAGAGATCAATCATTGTTTGGAACGAATCTCTTTTTTATCGGGAGTGCATTGCAGAACCGGCTATTTACTGGCAAATGCTAAAAAACATTTAAGAACGGTTAAGGAATCACAATTGTATTCCCACCTGCTCAATAGAAGTGATCGATATTTGTCATCACAAATTCAAAATGCAATGCTTGATGGTCTTGCTATTGAAGAAACCTATTATGTAGAACTTCTGGAAAAGATGAATTATGCTTGTTCACAGCAAATTGAAGTGTGTAGAACGATCATCAGCAAAGAGAAAGAGGAGATGCGATTTGCAGGCTCTAACCATTCTTAGCCTACAGTCAGCAACTCCTCTTCAGTGGGATGTTGGGGTGATCTTTATTAGATAAAGAATTTTAAAATAAAAAGAACACCTAAAATGTACATCACGGGTGTTACATCTTTATGTTTTCCGGTTAATACCTTTAGTAAGATATAAGATAACATCCCAAATACAATTCCTTCCGCGATACTGAAAGTGAGTGGCATCATGATAATGGCAATAAAGGCAGGAATCGCTTCACTGAAATCATCAAAGTCTACTTTCAGTAATGGTGACATCATAAAGAAACCAACCAAAACCAACGCGGGTGTTGTTGCAGTAGCAGGAACCATCGTAAATAGAGGTGCAAAAAAGAGTGCAATAAAGAACATTCCTGCAGCGGTTAAAGAGGTAAGCCCAGTTCGGCCCCCTTCTGCAACACCTGCAGCACTTTCAACGTATGTGGTCACTGTACTTGTTCCTAACATTGCACCTGCGGTTGTACCAATAGCATCTGCAAAAAGAGCTTGTTTTACTCTTGGAACTCTCCCTTTTTCATCCAGCATGTTCGCTTTGCTGGAAACACCAACCAAGGTGCCTACTGTATCAAACATATCTACAAATAATAAGGTAAAGACTGCAATTAACATATCCATGGTGATGATATTGTGAAATTCAAATTGCATGAAAATAGGCTTAATGGAAGGAGGTAAACTTAACGGACTGCCACCTGCATAATGGGTTACGTCAACAAATAATCCCGCTATGGTCACAGTGAAAATGCCAATCAACAAGGCTCCTTTTACTTTTAAAATCAATAAGATACCACACAAAGCAATACCACCCAGTGCAAGTAGTACTTGTGGGGATCCCATATCTCCTAAAGAAACCAATGTGGCTGGATTTGTCACTACAATACCCGCATTTTTGAGACCAATTAAAGCAATAAATAGACCAATACCCGCCGAGATAGCATGTTTCAACGACATAGGTATAGCGTTGACGATCATTTCACGTATGTTGAAAGCTGTGAGTAAAATGAATATGATCCCTTCAATGAGGACGGCTGTTAAAGCAAATTGCCATGAATGACCCATCCCAAGAACAATGGTGAATGCAAAAAAAGCATTTAATCCCATTCCGGGAGCTAACGCAAAAGGTAATTTGGCAACCAATGCCATTACCAGAGTAGCAATAATGGCAGAAAGAGCTGTACTGGTAAACAATGCATGTTTGTCCATACCTGTGGCACTTAAAATGTCAGGGTTTACAGCCAGAATATATGCCATGGTCATAAAAGTAGTGATCCCGGCAATAACTTCGGTTTTAATAGAGGTGTTATTCTCTTTTAATTTAAAAAATTTTTCAAACATAAGTTTCTGATTTATTCGTTAAAAACATATTTTAATCCAATGGTTGGGCACACTTTAAACCCTTTGTATGAAGCAAAATTGGAAGCTATTTCAAATTCAGTACCTACCGCAAACTTTGGCGTAACATGATACCATAACTGAGGCTCAGTTAAGAAAACATATTGGGTTTCAGTACCAGGAACCGCATTCATAAAGTAATCGTTTTTCTCTTTCCAGAAATCAGCAAAGCCAGAAAATACCAGTTTGTTTTTAAAGAATTTCATATACCAAACTGCTGTCAACTGAAAGGAGTGCTCTTTTTTACCTGTGATATATTTATGAGCTGCCATAAAGGTGATCCCTTTTGTATAATCTCCATTGTTGTACGAGTATGTTGCCCCATTTATAAAACTACTGTGTATCTGGTATGCAAATCCAAGGTCTGTTTGTCCAAAACCTCCGTTATATTCTGTATGAAATGCAACAGGCCCTTTCCAAAATTTTAAGTCTCTGGCAATTTCCCAATATGCTAGTTTCACTTTTGCATTAGATAGATCATAATCCATATCCACAAAGAAGAATGTGCTTCCATGTTTGTCTGGTTTGAACATCTCAACGGTGGAAGTGAGATATTGTCTCCCTTTCCCAAAGTCGTAATGTAATTGAAGGTTTTGAGCATTTAAAACGCCTAAAAATGCAATCAAAACAATTAAAAAGAACCATTTTTTCATAATTTTTTAGATTTAGTTAATAAATAATTTGTTATAAGATGTTGTTATTTATTTCTTTAGCAAGATTTTGAGCCAAAAGAACTCCATTTACAGATGCCTGCATCAAACCTCTGGTGATCCCTGCTCCATCACCCCCAACATAAAGATTTTTGATGGTTTGAGTTTGGAATTGAGGGGTAACTTTTATTTTATTGGAATAAAACTTCACTTCGATTCCATAGAGTAAAGTTTCATCGCTGGCTAAACCCGGACTCACTTTGTCTAATGCATTAATCATTTCGATGATGTCAGTCATGATCCGGTAGGGGAGTACAAGTCCCAAATCACCGGGTACAGCATCCTTAAGCGTAGGGATAATATTGTTGCGGTAAAGTCTGCTTGGTGTCGTTCTTCTTCCACGTATCAGATCCCCAAACCGTTGTACTAAAATCTTGTTCTCTGTAAGCATGTTTGCCATTCCGGCTACATGTTTGCCGAACTGAATAGGAGATTTGAAAGGCTCCGTAAACTCTTGAGATACCAATAATGCAAAATTAGTGTTCTCACTTTTTAAATCTTTATAACTGTGCCCATTTACAACAGCAAGGTTGTTTTCGTAATACTCAGAGGAGACGAATCCACCCGGATTGGAACAGAAAGTACGCACTTTGTCGTCAAATGTCTTCGTATAATGTACCAATTTTGCCTCGTAGAAATTCTGATTGATCTCTTGCATGATCTCATTTCTACACTCAACACGTACACCAATATCCACAACCCCTACCTGTGTGGATATCTTATGTTTTTCACACTTCTGAAGCAACCAGTCGGAGCCCTCTCTGCCAACTGTAACGACTACTTTGTGAGCAAAGTAGGTGGTTTCATTTACATAAACACCTTTAACGGTATCTTCTTCGAAGATAAAATCAGTAACTGGAGTTCTGAAAAGCACTTTAACCCCTTTTGATGAAATATCATCAAAGAGATTCGTATAGAGTTGTTGTGCTTTTTCAGTACCAAGATGACGAACAGGACAATGCACCAGACGAAGATTTGCTTCAATAGATTTGGCCTGAATATGTCTCATGGCAGGTGTAATCTGATCTCCATGAATG
>JAEWUL010000124.1 GCA_023459435.1 Bacteroidota bacterium | reverse complement strand
AGTGCAGCGAAGTACGGGAGCGATAGCGGACCCCGGAAAAAGCCCGACGGTTGTAGAGACGCAATGCATTGCGTCTCTACAACCGGAACGCCCAAATTAATGAGCTAATTTAGTGAATAGTGAATAGTGAATAGTGGGTCATGAGACGTAAGACTTGGGACGTAGGACATATAAATAGTGAGAAAACTCAAATCTCAACACTCAATTCCCAATTATTGTTTGCGGATGATCACATCTATCTCAATCCCTTCAACGATCTCAAATCTGGTTTTATCAGGATCGGTGATATCTGTAACAATGTAAAAATCAGTACATAACGTTTCCGTTTTGATGTAGTTTTCAAATTGTTTGAAAGCATGATCCAATTCTGAATGAGATTGTAAAGTGATTGCTATGTTGTCGATCACATCCAACTGTTGATCTTTTCGGAAATTTTGGATTCTGTTTACCAACTCTCTTACATATCCTTCCTCTTTCAAATCTTGGGTGATCGTGATATCCAAAGCTACAGTCAACGCTCCCTGATTGGTTACAACCCAGCCCGGAATATCTTCTGCAATGATTTCAACATCAGTGATTAAGATCTCAACTTGTTCTCCATCAACATCAATCATTATGCGACCCTCTTTCTCAATCTGAGCAATATCTTTTTGATTGAATTGGGTAATTTGAGCGGCAATCGCCTTCATGATTTTACCATATCTTGGTCCCAACGTTTTAAAATCAGGTTTGATTTTCTTCACTAAAACGCCTTCGGTATCCTCAATAAACTGGATCTCTTTCACATTTACTTCGTGAAGAATCAAGTCTTTTACTTTTTCAACCTGAGCCACAAAATTGGAGGTTTCCAAAACAGGAATCATAATTTTGCCAAGTGGTTGACGCACTCTGATATTAGATTTCTTTCTTAAAGAGAGCACCATAGAGCAGATCTCTTGTGCCAACTCCATTCTTTCTTCCAAAGCTTTATCGATTAACTCTTCGTTTACCTTAGGGAAATCAGATAAGTGAATTGATTCAATATTTTCTAACCGGGTCACATTATTCAAATCAAGGAATAAACGATCCATGAAAAATGGGGCAATCGGAGAAGCTAATTTAGCGATTGTCACCATACAGGTGTACAAAGTTTGATAAGCGGAGATTTTGTCTTCACTATAATCGCCCTTCCAGAATCTTCTACGGCATAAACGAACATACCAGTTGCTCAAATACTCATCCACAAACTGCTGTATCTCTCTACCTGCTTTAGTAGGCTCATATTCAGCATAATAAGAGTCACAGTTTTTAACGAGAGTGTTCAATTCTGATAATATCCAACGATCAATTTCAGGTCTTTTTTCAATGGCAATATCGGCTTCTTTGTATGCAAAACCGTCGATATTAGCATAAAGTGAAAAGAAGCTGTAGGTGTTATATAAAGTTCCAAAGAATTTTCTTTGAACTTCAGTGATCCCTTCGGCATCAAATTTCAAATTATCCCAGGGTTGCGCATTGGTTAGCATATACCAGCGGGTGGCATCAGCACCATATTTTTCAATGGTTTCAAATGGATCTACTCCGTTACCTAAACGTTTAGACATTTTATTTCCATTTTTATCCAACACTAATCCATTGGATACTACTGTTTTATAAGCGACACTATCAAACAACATCGTAGCAATTGCATGAAGGGTGAAGAACCAGCCTCTGGTTTGGTCTACTCCTTCTGCGATGAAGTCTGCAGGATATTTTTTCTCAAAAAGCTCTTTATTTTCAAAAGGATAGTGCCATTGGCAATATGGCATGGCACCTGAATCAAACCAAACGTCGATCAGGTCAGCCTCACGAACCATTTTCTGACCGGTTGGAGAAACCAAAAAGATATCATCCACATAAGGTCTGTGAAGGTCAATTTTGTGATAGTTTTCTTTACTGAAATCATTAGGAACGAACTCTTTGTATGGGTTCTCTTTCATGATACCGGCAGCGACTGCTTTTTCGATTTCGTTATATAACTCTTCGATGGAGCCGATGCAGATTTGTTCTTTTTTATCTTCAGAGACCCAGATAGGGAGAGGTACGCCCCAGAAACGGGAACGGGAAAGGTTCCAGTCTACGAGATTTTCAAGCCAGTTCCCAAATCTACCGGTTCCGGTAGCAGCAGGTTTCCAGTTGATGGTATTGTTCAGTTCCATCATCCTCTCTTTATAAGCTGTTGTTTTCACAAACCAGGAATCTAAAGGATAATAAAGCACAGGCTTATCTGTTCTCCAGCAATGGGGATAGTTGTGAACATATTTTTCAACGCGGAACGCTTTATTCTCTTTCTTCAACCAGATTGAAAGGTAAAGGTCTAGAGATTCTTCGGCCTTTTCATCCTCTTTTTCATAATCGGGTTTCACATATCTGCCAGCAACAGTGGAATAAAGATCCACATTCACATTATCTTTCACAAATTGAGGATCCAGATCTTCGATCAGGTAAAACTTACCGGTTTTATCCACCATAGGTTGACGGTTACCAAGAGTATCAATCACAGCTAAAGGAGGCACTCCGGCATCCTGAGCTACCCTTTTATCATCAGCACCAAAAGTGGGGGCAATATGCACAATACCAGTACCATCACTGGTAGTTACATAATCACCGGGGATCACTCTGAAGGCGTTCTCACCGGGATTTACGTATGGGATCAGTTGTTCGTATTCCAAACCCACCAATTCTTTTCCAGTGGTTTGAGCAAGCACACGGAATGGGATATTTTTATCGCCCGGTTTGTAATCTTCCATAGCTAACTCACTGTTTTTTTCAGGGAAATAAATAGAAAGAAGATTTTTAGCGAGGATCACTTTTATTGGAGCACCGGAATAGGGATTAAAAGTATCCACTAAAACATATTCTATTTTTTCACCTACTGCTAAAGCGGTATTGGATGGTAAGGTCCATGGGGTGGTAGTCCAAGCCAAAATGTACAAGTTATCGGGGATATGAACACCGCCAGGGAATCCCCACGGGCATTCTGTCATTTTTTGAACTTGTTTCACTTTAAACTGAGCTACAACGGTAGTATCTTTTACATCTTTGTAGCATCCGGGAAGGTTCAGTTCATGAGAACTCAAACCGGTACCTGCAGCCGGAGAGTAAGGTTGAATGGTATACCCTTTATAGAGTAAGTTTTTTTTATACAGTTGTGATAACAAGTACCAAACAGACTCAATATATTTATTTTCGAACGTAATATAAGGATCATCGAGATCAACCCAATAGCCCATTTTTTTAGTGATATCATCCCACATATCCTTATACTTCATCACTTCATTACGGCACGCCTGGTTATACTCTTCCACTGTAATTTTCTTACCGATATCCTCTTTGGTAATTCCCAAGGTTTTTTCAACACCGAGCTCAACAGGAAGTCCGTGGGTATCCCAGCCTCCCTTACGGCTAACATACTTACCTTTAAGGGTTTGGTATCTACAGAATAGATCTTTAATTGCTCTTCCCATCACATGGTGAATACCAGGAGTTCCATTAGCAGAGGGAGGTCCTTCATAGAACACAAACTCTTCATGACCTTCACGAAGCGCCATACTTTTTTCAAAAATGTTATTTTCTTCCCAGTAATTCTTCATTTCTTTTCCCAATTCGGAAAGCTTAAGCCCTTTATATTCAGCGTATTTCATAATGATAAGGTAGGTTATTTTTTAAGGGAGCAAAGATACGAAAAAATGAGCAGATTAGCAAATTAGCAAATTTGTAAATTAGTTAATGAGAAATGAGCAACCTCTGATTTTAGAAAGCTCTGACTGCCCTTACATATAAAGTGTAGTATTTACCGTAAGTGTAAGAATTTCTGTACTTGTTACGTTGCTCCAGGACTGAGCTGTACTCAGATCTATCATACTTAAAATGAGTCCGTGTAAGCCGGTATGATCCACCCATGCCACAACACCCCCACCATAAAGTTCACCAATGCATTACTGCTGTTTCTGATTACCGCCTGATAACTCATCAAGTCTGGACTTTGTGCTAATACTATCGAAAAATAAAAGAAAGCAATTAAAATGGTTCATATTTTTTCATAGTTATATGTTTTTTACAAATATACGTATAACATTTTAAGATTGATAAAGGATAATTTCATATTTTTGTAGCTCCTTATCTGTTTTGAGGAGTCATTGACTATTAAGCATTTAACTTTAATCACTTCATGAAAGAGAAGAAAACCATATCAGCACTACATGTGCAGGAGGGGGTGCCACAACCCGATTCTGTTTCTCCATATTTAAAATTTAGAAAAAATGCCAGAAGACCGCTGCTCAGTGTAGAGGAGTATGTTCAAGGAATCCTGGAAGGAAATAGAGTGATATTAAGTCAGGCGATTACTCTTATCGAGAGTGTCCATTGCCAACATCATGAGTTGGCGCAACAAGTGATTGAGAAGGTGTTGCCCCATTCAGGCAACTCATTACGCATAGGGATTACCGGGGTTCCCGGAGTTGGAAAGAGCACTTTTATTGAAGCTTTAGGAAAACAATTGACATCAAAAGGGCACAAGCTTGCCGTTTTGGCTATAGACCCCAGTAGTGAACGAT
>JAEWUL010000123.1 GCA_023459435.1 Bacteroidota bacterium | reverse complement strand
TTTGATCCGAATGAGATCAATGGGGGTACTCATCCATTTATTCGATTAGGGACTGTATATGACTCCCGTAATAAACAAACCAATGCTTCCAAAGGGATCTATGCCAATGCGTTTTTCACCTATTCCGCTGCCTTTTCCAATCAAAAAGATTTCAACAACATTAAATTTAATGCTGTTTATCAACAATATGTACCTATCTATAAAGAACGATTATCCTTTGCCTATCGTATTGGAACTCAACTTTTAGTTGCCGGAAAAAGTCCTTTTTATATGGATAACTATTTGAATACCATATTTATGCAGAGAGTTCTTTATGAAGCAATTGGTGGAGCCAACTCTACACGCGGTATTTTAAGAAGTCGTGTTTTAGCAGATGGTTTTGCCTATGCCAACTTTGAATTCCGCTGGAGAGCGTTCCAGTTTGATATTGCCAAACAACATTTCTACATTGGGTTCAATCCATTTGTTGATTTAGGCATGGTCGTTCAACCTAACCAAATTAACGAAACTGATGTTCGTCAGCAAATAGCTATACATGATCCAGGGTTTGACATCAACAAGTTAGATCAGTATCTCAATTTTGACCCCAAATCAATCTACAAACCTCACATTTCTGTAGGAACCGGACTCAAAATCGCCATGAACGAAAACTTTGTATTATCGGTAGACTGGGCCATGCCTCTGAACGAACAAGATGGAGCCAGCAAATCAAATTTATACATCAAAATGGGTTATTTGTTCTAGAAAATGATACAAGGGAAGAGACTTATTGTGGTAATGCCTGCCTATAATGCGGAAAAAACGCTCGAACAAACCTATCAGGAGATCCCGTTTGATATTGTAGATCAGGTCATTTTAACTGATGATTGTAGTAATGACAATACGGTAGAGACGGCTCAAAAGTTAGGAATTACCGAGATTATGGTTCATGACAAAAACAAAGGGTATGGTGGTAATCAAAAAACCTGTTATAATAGGGCTTTAGAGTTAGGTGCAGACATTGTAATTATGTTACATCCTGACTATCAATACACTCCAAAATTGATCCATTCGATTAGCTATATCATTTCTAACAACATATATCCTGTTGTTTGTGCTTCCAGGATCTTAGGGAAAGGGGCATTGAAAGGGGGGATGCCACTTGTCAAATATATTGCCAATAGATTTCTCACGCTTTTCCAAAACATTGTAATGAATCAAAAGCTTTCGGAATACCATACTGGCTATAGGGCTTTCTCATCTTCTGTTTTAAAATCAGTAGATTACAATAAAAATTCAGACGATTTCATTTTTGACAATGAAATGTTAGCCCAGATATTTTTTGCCGGTTTTGAGATTGGAGAGGTCACCTGTCCTACTAAATATTTTGAAGAAGCATCCTCCATCAATCTCAGGAGGAGTTTTATATATGGATTAGGGGTGATCCGTGTTTCCATCCAGTACCGTCTTGCTAAATGGGGGCTGTATAAGGGAAAGATTTTTTAAAAAGGACAAAGGATAATTACTGGGAAATCTAAATCATGAAATATTAAATGTATTGTCTTTAGACTTTAGACTTAGGACATCTAGGAGAACAACATCCTCATCATCTCTTCAATTTTTCCAATTGGACACAACTGGATTTTATATTGATCTTGTTTGATCCCTTTTGTGTTATACTTAGAGAAGAAGATCCGATTGAATCCCAGTTTTTCCGCTTCACTGATTCTTTGTTCAATTCTTGATACAGGCCGAACTTCCCCACTTAAGCCCATTTCACCGGCAAAGCATGTTTTTGAATCGACCGAAATATCAACGGCAGAAGACAAAATAGAAGCCATAATGGACAAATTAATAGCAGGATCTTCAATATGAAAACCCCCTGCCATATTTAAAAAAACATCTTTGGCACCTAATTTAAAGCCGCATCTTTTTTCAAGCACAGCTAGGAGCATATTCATTCGTCTCAGGTCAAACCCTGTTGCGGATCTTTGAGGGGTTCCATACACGGCTGAGCTAACCAGTGCCTGTGTTTCAATCATCATGGGGCGGTTTCCTTCCATTATGGCTGCAATGGCATTGCCACTAAAATTCTCATCACGCGTTGAAATCAGAATCTCAGATGGATTATTTATCTCTCTCAATCCATCAGCATGCATCTCAAAAATTCCCAATTCTGAAGTGGATCCGAACCTGTTTTTGATACAGCGGACAATCCGGTATCCATAATGCTGATCCCCTTCAAATTGCAATACAGTATCCACAATATGTTCCAATATCTTAGGGCCGGCAATGGTACCATCTTTGGTAATATGACCGATCAGAAAAACCGGAATACCTGTTGTTTTTGCCAGATGCTGAAACTCGGCAGCACACTCTTTGATTTGTGAAATGGACCCGGATGCAGAATCTATCAACGAACTTTGCATCGTTTGTACCGAATCCACGATGATCAAACGTGGCTGAACTTTTTCAATATGTTTAAAGATCTCCTGGGTATTGGTTTCAGTAAGAATATAACATTCTTTATTTCTATTTTGAATGATCCTCTCAGCTCTCATTTTGAGTTGTGTTTCACTCTCCTCCCCAGAGATATAGAGTACCGGGAAATCTTTAAGGGAAAGGGCTGTTTGAAGCAGAAGGGTAGATTTCCCAATTCCGGGCTCTCCTCCTATCAGGATCAGTGAACCTTGAACAACACCACCTCCAAGAACAGTGTCAAATTCAGAAAAAGTGGTTTTAATCCGTGAGATCTCTTGAATCGAGATCTCATCAATCTTTTTGGGCAACGGTTTTGATATCAATGAAGTAGATTTCCCTTTTTGTTTATCTTCACGATGGACCACCTCCTCTTCATATGAATTCCATGCTCCACAGGCAGGACACTTTCCGAGCCATGTAGCAGATTGATTTCCACAATTCTTACAATAAAAATAACTAGTTGATTTAGCCATGGAGTGTTTTTTTAAAATGATACGCAAAGATACATCATTTTTCAAAGTTTTATTGACATTTATGTTGAAAAATCGTGTATTTTTGCGTAAAAATTAATATTCAGAAAATTGTATGAAAAACGAATTAAAAATTGCCGTAATCGGATTGGGCTATGTGGGACTTCCATTAGCAAGACTTTTTTCAACTAAATATAAAACAGTAGGATACGATCTGAGTCAACCCCGTGTGGATGCATTAATGACGGGTCATGATGATACTCTAGAAGTGGAAGATCATTTACTTCAGCAAGCAATCAAAGATGGATTGGTTTGCACTACAAATCTGGACTTGTTAAAAGATTGCAATGTATATGTTGTAGCTGTACCAACTCCTGTTGATGTCAACAATCGTCCTGATCTATTACCTTTGATCAAATCCAGCACAACCGTGGCCAAAGTGATCTCTAAAGGGGATATTGTCATTTATGAATCCACGGTATATCCCGGTGTTACGGAAGAGGAGTGTATCCCGATCATTGAAGAGGTTTCCGGTTTAAAATTCAACATAGACTTTTTCGCTGGGTACTCCCCTGAAAGGATCAACCCCGGTGACAAAGAGCATACTGTTGAAAAAATTGTAAAAGTAACTTCCGGATCCACTCCTGAAGTTGCTAACATTGTGGATCAGCTATACAACTCGGTATTGATAAACGGAACATTTAAAGCATCCTCGATAAAGGTTGCAGAAGCATCCAAAATTATTGAAAACTCCCAGAGAGATGTGAATATTGCTTTCGTGAATGAGTTAGCAAAGATATTCAACGCAATGGGGATCGATACTCACGAAGTACTTCAAGCTGCCGGTTCCAAATGGAATTTTATCAAAATGAGCCCAGGATTAGTAGGTGGTCACTGTATTAGTGTGGATCCTTACTATCTTATTCAAAAAGCACAAGTATATGGTGTGATGCCCCGAATCATGAGCGAAGCTCGTCGTTTAAATGATGGAATGGGAGAATATGTGGCCAATCAGGTGATTAAACTGATGAACAAGAAAGGATTAGTCGTTAAGGATAGCAAAATACTCATTCTTGGATTTACATTTAAAGAGAATTGTCCTGATATTAGAAACACAAAAATTATTGATATTTACCACACGTTAACAGAGTATACAGAAAACATCACTCTTTACGATCCTTATGCTGACAAAGAGGAAGTACATGAAGAGTATGGGGTAACGATTGTCAACGGGGATCTTAACCGGTTTAAAGGATCATTTGATACGGTAATATTAGCAGTGGCTCATCATGAATTTAAAACGGTAGATTTGAGATCATTTATTACAGAGACCGGTGTTGTATACGATGTAAAAGGGATGGCAGATTTAACACAAATTGATGGAAGGTTATAATTATGAAAATTGAATTTTTAGGTGCCTCCGGCGGCGAAGTAACCGGCAGTAAGTTTTTAATAACGACAAAAAAAAATAAAAAAATCCTGATCGACTGTGGAATGTATCAGGGGAAAGGTTTAGAAACGGATGCTATGAATCGTGATTTAGGTTTTGAACCTGTTCAGATCGATTATCTGATCTTATCTCATGCTCACATCGACCATTCCGGATTGATCCCATTCATATACAAAAACGGTTTTAGAGGGAAAGTGTTCTGTACTCCAGCAACCCGTGACCTTTGTGCGATTATGCTTGCTGACTCCGGAAAAATCCAGGAAGCGGATACCAAACAGTTCAATAAAAAGAGAGCCGCAAAAAAACTTCCCCTCGTTGAGCCCATTTACACAATGGAGGATGCTGCTGAAAGCATGGGCCTTTTTGTTAGTGTTCCTTACAACATGAATTTTGAGATCAATCAGGAGTGTAGTTTTGAATTTAAAGACACTGGGCACATATTGGGTGGTGCTTCCATTTTCTTCACGTTCACAGAAGGAAAGGCTAAAAAAACAGTTCTATACACTTCTGATGTAGGAAGATACAATAAGAAAATCCTCAAGGATCCATGTAAAGATCTCCCTCAGGCTCAATATATCATCACTGAATCTACTTACGGAGATCGACTACACGAGACTATTGAAGAAGCTGAATCCAAATTGATGATGATCGTAAAAGATGCCTGTGCACAAAGAAGAGGTAAATTGATCATTCCATCTTTTGCTATCGGGAGAACACAAGAGATTGTTTACGCATTAAACCGTCTGCATAATGCTGGCAATCTTCCCGATGTGGAAATTTTTGTAGATAGTCCACTGGCCGTTTCTGCTACCGATATTTTCCGTTTACATACCGAGTGTTTCAATCAGGAGATGAGAAACTATATGCAACAGGACCCTGATCCATTTGGATTTGATAATCTGCATTATATCAGGACGATCGATCAATCTAAAAAACTGAACAATTACAATCAACCTTGTGTGATAATATCTGCTTCCGGGATGATGGAGGCCGGGCGGGTAAAACACCATTTAGCCAACAGTATTAACAATCCAAGAACAACCATTTTATGTGTTGGATATTGTTCTCCTAAAACACTAGGAGCCAAAATCATGAGAGGAGATCGTGAAGTTTCCATCTTTGGAACCAAATACAAAGTAAAAGCACAGCTGGAAAGAATTGACTCCTATTCAGGGCATAGTGATTATAAAGAATTATTGAGATATCTTGAAGGTCAAGATCCTAAAAAAGTGAAAAAAGTATTTATTGTACACGGCGAGGATGAATCAAGAGAAGGTTTTGCGCAACACCTTCATAATGCCGGATATAAAAACACTTATACACCAGCCCTTAAGGAGGTTGTAGAACTTTAAGCTATGGAAGATCGTTTTGGAAAATGTTTTATAATTTCTGACTATGGAGGAACTCATGATCCTTTCATAGAGGGTATTATTGAAGGTTGTCCAAAAGGATTTTTGATTGATTTTGACACAATAGCTCACGAGATGTCCAGAAGGGCACCCTCTACAGAGCCAACTTCTACACAACGCAAAGAGCCTGACCATGTCCAATTTCTATCTGGATTTGAAAAGGGGATTACCACTGGGGAGCCGATCAGGTTTCAGATACAAAACAAAGATATAAAGCCTGACCCAAACACGATAAACGTGTTGAAACCTTCTCATGCTTCGTATACCTATATGTTGAAATATGGGATAACTGATAACAGTGGAATGGGACGTGCATCGGCCAGACAAACCGCTTGCAGAGTCGTTGCCGGTTCTATCGCAAAGCAGATTTTGACCCACTCTGGAGTCTCTTTTCATACCCAAATAGACCCTGAAACTGAACAATTTTTACAAAGTATCGACTTTAAACAACCTTTTGAAGACACCATTGGGGCTAAAGTGATCGGTTGTATAAAAAATGTACCTCCCGGGATTGGGGAACCCATTTACGACAAGTTAAGTGCCCGGTTGGCATACGCGATGTTGTCGATCAATGCGGCTAAAGGGTTTGAAATCGGTGAGGGATATAAGGCAACTCAAATGTTGGGTTCTGAATACAATGACACTCAAAACCCCGGGTTCTCGTTCAACTCGAATCACGATGGAGGGATTCAGGCAGGGATTTCAAATGGACAGGATATCCTATTCACGGTTGCGTTCAAACCGATTCCGACTGTAAGAAAAAAACAAGAAACAGTAGATTTTTCAGGAAACCGGATCACATTTTTTGGGAATAACAGAAATGATATCAGTGTGGTTCCCCGCGTTTTACCAGTCGTAGAAGCTATGGCTGCTATTGTGATTCTCGATTTTATGTTACTGGCAAAAATGACTCTCCAAAATGAAAACTAAAACAGAAAACCATATTGTTTTACGCTTCAACTCCCTTTTTAAACGTGGGGTGATCCTACTATTCATTATTGTTGCTTCCCTTTTTCCCACTTTTGCTCAAGAGGAGATCAGTGATGAGGACCCTTGTGTTCAAAAGATAGACAAAAAGATTGAAAAGGAGATCAAAAAAGCTAAAGAATTGATGAAAGAGGGGAGAACTCAGAGGCAAGCTCTGGATATTTACCGTGACATAATGGAATCCCATCCCGATTTGCTGGAAGTGAACTACCAGTATGGGATTTTTTTTTACGCTAACCTATATCGGGTAAAATTCAACCTTCCTAAGGAACATAAAGACTTTACCGAAACCATTCGTGCTTTTAAGCGGGTGTACGAAGTGTGTCCTTATTATAAACCGATGGCCAATCTATATGGTGCCCGGGCAGCTTTTTTTTCTGGAAATTATTCAGATGCCATCCTTTTTGCACAGGTAATTGTGGACAATCCTGACCTTTATAAAAATGATGCCCATCTCGAAGAAGCTGAATTTTTGCTTAAAAAATCACAGTTTAACCAGTTTATCTTTCAAAATAGCAGACCCTTTGACCCTAAACCTTTAGCAGGAATCTCCACTCAATTTGATGAATATTTGGCTACCATTTCCCCTGATGGGGAGCAATTCTATTTTACCAGAAGGAAACCGGAACAGAATAACACCAGGGGTTTTTCAGCCTCTGAGTCAGAAGACAAAGAGTATTTTTCAATGAGTAAACTGTTACCTTCAGGAAAATTTGCACCGGGAGAACCGCTACCCTGGCCATTTAACGATTCGAAAGGGGAAGGGAGTCCAACCATCAACCTTACGAATGACATCTTGATCTTTTCGAGAGTTTTGGATGGCAAAATTGGTGATCAGTATTATGCCAACTGGGATCTGCATATCTCCTATTTCCGAGGGGGTGAATGGTCTGAACCCCAAAATATGGGACCCAACATCAACACTCCCGAATCATGGGAATCTCAACCCTCATTAAGTTCAGACGGGAATACGATCTATTTTGCCAGCGACCGGATTGGTGGTTTTGGTGGATCAGACATATGGTATTCTGAAAGAAATGAGGATGGCACTTGGGGCAAAGCGAAAAATATGGGACCGGTAATCAATACCAAAGGGAATGAAAGATCCCCTTTTCTACATTCAGACAGCAAAACGCTATACTTTTCATCTGACGGAAAAGCCATTGTTTTACAAGAAGATGGAACCTCCAGAGTAAGTGTTGAAGAAAGAGGATTACATCTGGGGTTAGGAGGTCAGGATATCTTTTATTCCAAAATGAATGAAAAAGGACAATGGTCTAAACCGATCAATATCGGGTATCCCATCAATACTGAAAATAATGAAGTTGATTTCTTTGTCAGTCTGGATGGAAAAACAGCCTATTTCTCCTCCAATAATATCGAATCTAAAGACTGGAATATTTACACTTTCGAATTATATGAGGAGGCCAGACCCAAAAGTGTGGCTTTAATCAAAGGAGATGTTCATGTGGATACTGAAGATTTCTCTAATATTTCTGTAGAGATCAGAGACACTGCGCTAAATGTGATTGCCAGAGGACAAGTAAATGAAGAAACTAAAAAATATGCCATCATTACGGAAGTGGACCAATACAATCCTGCTCCTATTATCGTAAATGTAAAAAAAGAGGGATTTGCCTTTGATACCAGACTGGTTGTTTTTGATTTACCTAAGGGAAATGTTGTAAAAACACAAGCCGAAGTGAAAAAAGTGGAAGTGGGAAAAACTTTCGACTTGCACGATATTAATTTTGCGACCAATTCTTACGAGTTGACCAATGATTCTAAAAAGATTATTCAGCTTTTCAAAGAATTTCTGAATGAAAATCCCAATATTCGGGTAGAATTACAGGGACATACGGACAATGTTGGAAATGCCAAAGAGAATCAGATTTTATCAGAAAACAGAGCTAAGGCAGTTTTCTATTATCTGATTGAAAATGGGATAGAATCTAACAGACTAACCGCTAAAGGATTTGGAGCATCAAAACCGATTATTTCAAACGATACTGAATATGGACGTTCAAAAAACAGACGTACTGTTTTTGTGATTCTGGATATGTAGTTTATTTCTTTACAACTTCTACTCTTCTATTCTTAGCCTTACCATCTTCTGTTCGGTTATCTGCAACTGGATTATTTTGTCCCCAACCTTTTGAAAAAAGTCTATCTTTAGAGATCCCTTTCTCAATTAAAAGATTCATTACACTTTTTGCTCTTTGTTCTGAAAGTGTTTGATTACTAGTAGCATTACCAACATTATCGGTATGCCCTTCGATACTGACTTTTAGATCAGGATTGGTTTTCAAAAGGGTATACAATTCTTCAATGATTGGCATTGATTCAGGTTTTACGGTAGATTTACCAAAATCAAAATGGATATCCAAAGCAATAAAACCTTTATTGTTGATCTCATCTAAGATAAAATTGGCTTGAATCACCTGTTCCATCAATTTACGTTCCACGATGTAAAGGGTATATTCTCTAGTGCTAGCGGTAACCTTTACCCACGATTCGGTGTTTCCTTTTTTGAATTTTGCTGTAATAAAACTATAGGAATTGTTAACTTCAACCACTTTAGCAACAATGTTGCCACCTGCACTTTTTATCGCATTTTCAAAATTTCTAAAAATCTGAAGTTCAGAAATATCGGTAGATCCCTCTTTTTGAACATAGTTATAGAAAAAGTTGTTTCCTTCCACAGTTTCTGTTTTCACTTCATCGTTGGTACTATTCTCAATGGGAAATGCGTAGGCATTAAAATCCTGGTGTTCACACTCATTAATATAGAAATTTGGAATTCTGTTAAAAAGAGGATGATCCTTACACCCTTCAGCATCATTTTGTTGAGCAAAAAGAGTTGTGGAAATTAATAAAATGTTGAAAATAAATAAACTAAATCTTTTCATGATGTGTAATTTTTAATAAAATCTTTTGGCAAAGGTAAATATTTTTTTTTAAATATTAATTCCCAATTCTTTTGCAATACTGCTCTGTTTGAAAGGATTGATTTTTTGAATTGTACCGTTATGTCTAAAAACAGTAACATGCTCAATACCGTTAAGATAAGGCGAAAGATCAAGAGCCCCAAGAAGTGGAGCTGCTGCTATAAATCTCCGTTTAATAGGGTATGACAGAAACAAAGGGAGTCTATAATCCGCTGTTTCCTGATTTTCAATGGTGCATCCGAAATGGGTTAAAGAAGTATAACATCCATTTTCATCTCCCCACAGGGGCTCTAATCCTAATTGTTCAGTATAAAACTTAAAACATTTTTGTAGTCATTGATTAATAATCTAACATTGCTGAATTTCATATATAATAAGTATATATATATTTGAATATTTTCTATTATATTATTTAACGCTCATTAGATTTGCTTCATTATTCATTTTAAGTAATTATTCATAAACACAAACCACATGAGTTAAAGCCACTGTTAACAATTGGTGATCATTTCATTATTTTCAATGTCGCAAAATAATCGCGTTTGTTTGTTGTTTGATTCCACATCGGATAAGGGTCAACTTCGATTAATGCTATATTATAATTCCCATTATCCGTTAGTCTTATGGTATCATTCAATGAACCGGCTGAATGGGTTACTTGAATTTTATTAGTTTTGTTAATCAATAATTCGATGGTCACTGCTCCTTCCCACATACACTGAACACCTATAGGACACCTACTATCAACAATAAGATCTTCAAATTTAACTTCTATACTCTCTCCTGTCTGTTCATCCGTAATGGTTGCTTTTTGATTATAATCTAATTGAAACTCTTGTCCAAATTCAATTCCTGTTAATTCTTTATTACATCCAACACTTAATAGAAGCATTGTTATGATAGATACTTGAAAAATAACTTTTGATTTCATATTGTGATTTTATAAAATGAATGGCAAAGGGTTTACATATATCATGTCTTGTAAGGCTCTATATTTTAATTTTATAATTTTGTTTACTAACTCGTTTTTGTTTTTAACTCTATCAAATTTCTTCAATGTTTTATTCCAGTTCGCAAATATACATTTTTTTAATAGCCAAGAACTCATGAATTCTTTTTTTTGGAATTTATCTTAAATAGCAAATAGATGGAAAAGAAAACGAACCACAGGCTTGGGAGCTCCTTTAACGACAAGGCATCCCACGCTTTGCAACTGCGTACTTGTAGGCGCAGGCCGACGGCGTATGCGGGGTTGTGGTTAGGGAAGCCGGCACGCCCAAATCATCTCCCATTCAGCGCTTTATGATATTTCGCTGCATTTTTGAGATGCTCATTATAGGTTTTTGAAAAATAGTGGAACCCGGAAAAGTCCTCTTTGGCGCACATATACAAGTAGTCGTGTCGTCTGTAATTTAACACAGAGTCTATGGTTGAGGTTTCCGGAATTCGGATCGGACCAGGGGGTAACCCGGTGTAGAGATAGGTGTTATATGGGGAATTGACAGCGAGATCATTATGAGTGATTCGTTTGATATTAAAATCCTGTAAAGCAAATTTCACCGTAGGATCTGCTTGCAATTTCATCCCCTTCTGGAGCCTGTTGATATACAATCCTGCTATCAGTCCCTTTTCTTGCTCTTTAAAATTCTCCTCCTCGACGATGGATGCCAGTGTAATCACTTCCGACTTGCTCAATCCAATCGTTTGGGCCTTTTCTTCCCGTTGATCATTCCAAAACCGATTGTATTGCTTATACATCGCATTGAAAAACTGTATCGCGTTGATGTCGTAATACAACTCGTAAGTATTGGGGATAAATACTGAAATCGCTGTCTCAGGAGTTAATCCAAAAGTGCTTAAAAATGCGCTATTATCTAGTAAGTTTTCCAATTCTTCACGTTCAAACAGAAACTTACCATCTAGTTTTTTTGCTAGTTGTTCCTTCGTTCTGATGTTGTTAAAAGTAAAACGAACCGGAAAATGTTGTCCTCTTCGTAACTTTCTGATGATCTGAAAATTATTATCGTTATCCAGAAAAGTGTACTTTCCTTTTTTAATATTCCCTTTAAAATCAAGTATCTGTGCAGCGATTTTAAAGGTGAAGAAACTCTTGACATGTCCATTTTCCTTGATCTCCTGCAAAATGGTTTCATAAGAGGAATCTTCGGAAATATTTAATTTCCCGAATTGTTCTTCTCCGTTTGGAATGAAAAAAAGGAGGATTAAAACAACAATGCCCAATACAAAAAGGGCACTAATTCCGCCACCTATCTTCTTCTTACTTAATCTCATTATTTGGATTTATACATTGAAGTAAATAGACATTTTTGAATCCATCGATGGTTCGTAACCAATCTTTTTGCAACCCAATGATCTCAAAATCAGT
>JAEWUL010000122.1 GCA_023459435.1 Bacteroidota bacterium | reverse complement strand
GAGTAACAACTAATATCATCATTATCAAAACGACATGGTTAAAGAGGGCAAAGAGAAAGATTTCAACATGTGATAAATTTATGAGTTTCTTATACCAGAAGTGCCTCACTATCAATCCAAAAAAGCCAGTAGAGAGAATAATTGATACTCCAATCCATACCGCTTCACCACCTTGAAAAACCCTGAAAAGGATGGTGATACCCATTGCAATCAGTGTAGGGATTGCCCCAAAGAATAGTCCACTTATTGAAAGTAAAACGGAACGGGCATCTATAAAATAGGTTAATTCCGATCTGTAAGCGGTATAGATCAACACCACCCCTAACAAGCCAATAGATACACCGAGTAGAATTTTATTCAACACTACATGTATCTTAAATTTATATTGAGCGAACAAATCATAAACTACTACAAAAGTAATTAAAACGGCTGCATTTTGAAATAACTCGTTTATTGTTGTACCTGGCATATCAGTTTGAAAAATAAGATAAATAAATGGTTGATCTTTGTAATTTATTCCACTATGATTTCATTACAAAAAAGATGAGCGTTATTCCCAGCTCCTTGAGCATCAGGAGGAATTTTACCGATTGATTTGGCTACAATCCTGATATATCTAGTATTTATCTTTTTGTTAAAAAGTTGTTCTTTGATCTCTTTTTTTGAATAGGTTTCAGAATGGAACACTACTTTATCCTCTTGTTTCCATTGATTACCATCAGTTGAAGAGAAGAGAGTTACTTCAGTAGGTCCATAAATCCAGGAATCTGGGGCATGAAAAAACTGCATTTTAATTTTATTTACAGTTGTCATTTCGAGTAAATCGATTTGAACATCCATATCTTTTCCTAAAGTACCCACCCATCTGTTCCAGGCGCTGCTGTTTGCCACGATTCCATCCGTAAGTGCAAATTGGTGCCCTCCTGAATATGAAGGGTTTACGTGATCCATTTTATAAGGTTTTCCGGTTGCTTTATGCAAGATCACTTTTTCAGAGTATAGTGGTGAAAATGGCACTCCATTTTTAAATGCCTGAGCTTTTATTTCAATAGTTTTAGAAACTATTATGGGGTTTGAATAGGTTTCAGATTGTAGGGTTGGTTCTTTACCATTAGTGGAATATTTGATCATACAATTTTTACATTCTGTTGCCAGTGCAAATTGAGGTTTTTGAGTTTGATCAGACCATCCTGTTACTGCTTTTATTCCAAAATGGCTTTTCGAGTAGTTCACATTTAACTGATCCAAACGGGAGAAATGGGTTAAAAGACGGGAAAGAAAATCGGGGTAGTTTTTATGAGATTTTGGAGACCAGGCAATTTCTGCAACGGCAGCGGCTCTAGGATAAGCCATATACTCTACATGATCTGTTGTTTTGATATATTCAGTCCAGAGATTGCCTTGAAGTCCGAGAATAAAATGGGATCTATTTTCGGGTAGTGTAGCGGGGATTGGTTCATACTCGTAGACTCTGTTTAGAGGAAGAAAGCCACCGATAGCAACTGGTTCTGTTTCGGGAACTCCCTGGTAATAATCTAGATACAATGAGCCGGAAGGGGACATGATTGCGTAATGGTTTGCTTGTGCTGCCTGAACGGCACCCTCCTCACCTCTCCACGACATGATAATCACACCATCAGGGATCCCACCTTCCAAAACCTCATCCCAGCCAATAGCCTGACGACCATTTCTTTCAAGAAAACGGGCCATTCGATTCATAAAATAGGTTTGCAGTTCATGTTCATCTTTCAGATGTTCTTTTTGAATTCTATCCTGACATTTGGGGCACTCTTTCCATCTTGTTTTTGGAGACTCATCACCTCCAATATGAATATATGGAGAGTAAGGGAAGAGAGTCATCACCTCTGTCAATACATTTTCCAGAAACAGAAAAGTCTCATCTGTTGTACAGAACACATCTTCAAAAACACCCCATGTTTCTGCCACTTTGTGAGGGCCTCCCGTACAAGAGAGCTCAGGATAAGCTGTAATCGCAGCCAAAGCGTGCCCTGGCATCTCAATTTCAGGAACAATAGTTATATATTTTGATCTGGCGTAAGCTACAATCTCTTTCACTTCATTTTGTGTATAATAATCACCATAAGGGGTTTCATCATAACCCAGACCGGAATTATAGTGCCCCTTCCAGGTTTGAGCCCTTTTCGATGCAATCTCCTGCAATTTAGGGTACCTTTTAATCTCAATGCGCCATCCTTGATCATCCGTAAGATGCCAGTGAAAAAAGTTAAACTTATGGATCGCCATTAAATCGATATAACGCTTCACAAAAGAGACAGGAAAAATATGTCTGCTCACATCCAGATGTAATCCTCTATATGGGAATCTGGGGAAATCTTTAATTTCGCAACATGGGATCTCAACAAGAGTTTGATCATTAAAGTTCTTTTGATACACCTCAGCAGGCATCAGTTGCATCAGGGTTTGAATTGCATAAAAGAAACCTGCATCAGTAGATGCTTTAACAATAAGTTTATTGGGTTGTATCGATATTTTATAACCCTCTTTCCCAATTTCAAGATCATTCACCATCTGAAAAGATTGGGCATTGGTGTTTTCTCTATTCATAATAGATTTTAGAGTAGTTTTGAACACTCCTTCTCTTGGAACTAAAGAAACTGGTTTGGGAATGATATCGTATTGATTTTGAGCGAATAGAACATTAAAAAACAAAACGAAAACGAGACTAAGTATAACTTTATTCATCAATTTTAAAATTTTAGGATGCAAATATAAGATATTTCCTATAATTTTGCAAATAAAAACGTTATGGGAGCATTTAAAGCATACGATTTCAGAGGAATTTACAATCAGGATTTTGATTTAGATATAATATATAAATTTGGATTTTTCTTACCCCAATTATTAAAAACCAAAAAAATCCTTGTTGGAAGAGATATGAGAATCTCTACACCGGAAATTTTCAGTGCATTAACGAATGGGATTACCGATGCCGGTGCTGATGTCTATGACATAGGACTATCTACAACTCCAATGGTGTACTATTTTACAGCCAAGCACCATTTTGTTGGATCTGTTATGATCACTGCATCCCACAATCCAAAAGAATATAACGGACTCAAAGTTTCCAGAAAAGATGCCCTTCCATGCGGATACGATAGTGGTCTTAAAGATTTGGAAACTATGATTTTACAAAATAAAGTTGAGATTAAGGAGCCTAAGGGTAAAATAATAGACTATCCTGTAAAAGAGGAGTATCTTCGTTTTTTAAAAAATTATCAATCAGATATTTCCAACTTGAAAATAGTTATAGATTGCTCTAATGGGATGGGTTCATTGTTAGCCAAAGAAGTTTTTGGATCAGAACACATTTACCTTTTTGACACCTTAGATGGTACATTTCCCAATCATGAAGCGAATCCGCTTGAGATGGAGAATATTGTAGATTTACAGAAGCTGGTGAATCAAACAAAAGCAGATATTGGGGTTATTTTTGATGGAGATGCGGATAGGGTCATGTTTGTAGATGAAAATGGAACATTTATTCCACCGGATTTACTTATTGCTGTAATGGGACACTATTTCAGTCAAGATCCAAAGTACAAAAACGGAGGTGTTTTTATACAAGACATCAGAACATCCAAGTCGGTAAGTGAATATTTACAACAATTTCAATTTACACCTTACATCTGGAAAGTGGGAAGAGCTTTTGCAGCACTGAAACTCAGAGAGATAGACGGAATTTTTGGGGGAGAGTTTGCGGGGCATTATTATTTAAAAGATTTTTATTATTCTGATTCAGCGATGGTTGCTGCATTGATCATTCTTAGGGTTTTCAGTGAGATGAAACAAAAAGGGATCTCAGTTTCGGAGTTGATCCAAACGATAGCCACCTATCACAATTCCGGTGAGATCAACTTCAGAATTTCACAAAAGGCTGAAGCAATGGAAGCTTTAAAAGCCTATTTCACATCACAGGAAAAGGTTGAAAATCTCATGGATTTTGATGGATATCGAATTGAGTTTCAGGATTGGTGGTTTAATGTAAGGCCATCTAATACAGAACCCTACTTAAGATTATTACTGGAAGCCAAAACGAAAGAGTTGTTAGATCAAAAGCTAAAAGAAGCAACAGAGATTATCCAAAACTATAAATAACTCAGTATGAACGGAGATCCTAAGCTTTACGAACTGTTAAAACAGCTGAACATCCAGTTTGACTATATTGAGCACCCCGCTGCCCCAACCATTGAGATTGCCAAACAATACTGGAAAGGGCATGATGCACAGCATTGCAAGAATCTTTTCTTCAGAAATCACAAAGGGAACAAACACTTTTTGGTTTTATTGAATTGCGATCAGGAGATGGACATTCATTTGATAGAGAAACAGTTAAAACAAGGAAAACTCAGCTTTGCATCTCCGGAAAGGCTTCAGAAATGGCTTGGTGTAACACCTGGTTCAGTAACACCATTTGGATTAATCCATGATACAACCCATCATGTGCATGTTTTCATTGACGAAACCTTACAGAAAGCAGAACGATTAAGTTTTCACCCTTGCATCAATACGGCATCACTTATCATCTCAAAATCTGATTTTATCAAATTCCTAGAATATTGTCAAAATAGCTTTGAATGGATTCATCTGTACTCCCATTCTGAAGAGTTGTAACCTTCTACAACCGATCTTTGGTATCAGGGTATATCTCCTCCCACCAGGTAGAATCGTTTTGCAACCATTTAGCGAACCAGGCCTGCATGGTTTTGGCCCATAATATTCTTTTATAATAATCAGCAACACCATGATTTTCCCCTTCCACTTCAATAAACTCCACTTCTTTCCCCAGGATTTTCAAAGCGTTATACATTTGAATACTTTCTCCTACAGGAACATTATCATCCTGATCTCCATGAAGTAATAAAAGGGGCGTTTTAATCTTATCCGCATGAAACAGAGGACTTTGATTTACAAAAAACATCTGATTATTCCAGGGGTATGTATCTGCATTTGCCACGGAACAATAGCCAATGCCCCAGTTTCCTTCACCCCAGTAACTTGTAAGTGCACTGATACCTGCATGGCTGATAGCCGCAGCAAAAATGTCGGTTTGCGTTTGTAAATACATTGTCATAAAACCACCGTAGCTGGCTCCAAAACAACCAATTTTGGAAGAATCAACAAATGGAAATAACCTATAGAATGTTTTGGTACCCTGAATAATCTCATCAGCGGTTCTGATCCCCCAGGCGTTTACATGTCTGGCACTGAACTCCTGTCCAAAACCTATAGTACCGCTTGGATTTAAAGTATACACTACATAACCTAAAGCAGCGTACATATGCATAGAATAACTAAACTCCAGGGTTCTCATTGTTGGGGTAGTTCCTCCGTAATAATAAACCAACATAGGGTATTTTTTATTGGTGTCAAAATGAGGAGGAAGATAATATCTTCCGGTAATGGTTGTCCCATCAGCTGTTTTAAAATCAAAATCATGAACTTCACCTAACACCATACCATTCAATTTCTCTTTAGAAAGATCGTACAAACACTTTTCAGCGCCTTTTTTCCCTCCAACAAAATAGAGTCGATCCGCATTGCTGGCACTTTGACCATAATACACCAAATCAGAAGAGCCGGATGCGACAGAGAAATCCTTAACCACATCCTCCGTAAGTCTAACTTTAGAAAAGGTTTGTGTTTTGGAATCCCATGTGTATAAGCTATTACAATCCTGATCCACAACTTTAATATAGATTTTCCGGTCAAAAGGATTCCAGACGGCACTTTCAACAGAGGGATTAAAATCTTTGGTGATAGGTGTCACTTTTTTGGTTTGCAAATCGAAGATAAACAATTGGTTATCATAAGAGTTAGAGATTGGTTCTTTTCCGATATTTAAACCCAGTTTATCAAATGCATCAGGAGCACCTGTAATTAAAAGTTGAGTCTCATCAGGAGAAAACTGGGCTCTACTCACAAAAGGTTGGTTCTCATATATCGAATCAATAGCCAGAGTTTCCAGATTCATACTGTACAAACTTGCTGAGGAGAAAGGACGTTGAGTATAATCTGTTTTTGAAGTACCAAACAGGATATATTTACTATCATGACTGATATCATGAAGGTATGTTGATCTGAAACCAAAGGTTAAGGGTTGATAAATTCCCGTTTTTAAATCATATTTAGCCAGGGTATAGCGAGTTCTAAATGCATTATAACGATCGCTATTATCCAGGATTCTATTCATTCCATTCTTCTCTTTCGGTGCTTCCGATTTAATAGTGTAGATCACGGTGTTATCATAATCATAAAAAATAAAATCCCCTTTTGGCAGATTATTTTCAATCACTTGAAGCTGAAAAGTCTGTGGATTCATGGTAACAAGTTCCAACCCTTTTAATCCATCACGTGTAAAATAGAGCAGGTTACTTTTGGGCATCCAATGAGCCTGATTTAAATAGCCATTATTTTGAATCAACACTTTACCTGTTTCAGTATCCATCAGTTCTGAGTAACGGGTTGTTTTATTATCCACACGTTCTGTATAAGTAACCAGACAATACTTCCCATTTGGAGAGATTTCTACACCTCTTATATTTTTCCCATCCTGCAAGTTATGAATCGTAAATGTTCTTTGTAATTCTGAATTAAAAAAATGGATTGTATTACCTTTAGAAACCTTAAAAGAGATCCCCAATTCCTGAGAAGCGCCCAAAGTATCGGGAGATGTAAGGTATTTAACAACCAATTCGTACACCATAGGTTCAAATGACGTTTCAATGGTGATCGATTTAGAAAGGGAGTCAAATGAATATTTATCCTTTTTCTTTTCACCGTTTATGAACACTTCTACCATTCCGGTTGCTTTGATTTCCAGAGAACCTTTGACAAAATGATCTGGTTTAATAAGAACTTTAAAAAAATGGATTCCATAATTTTTTGGATCCGTTTTAAACAAAAACAATCCGGAAGTATCTGCATTGATTGAAGAACCATTTGCAAAGAATTTCTCTGACAGAGGGAAATTCTTTAACAGATTCTGATCCCGAAAAGATTCTCCATTCACATTTAATGAATCGGAAATCAGGGGCTTCAGAACTTTATGGGGCCCGGAATAGATGATATTTGATGTTTGAAACTGAGCAAAGCCAGAAAAGAAGAACAAACAAAACAAAACAGTAAAGAAAAAAGAGGTATTATTTTTCATATTGGTTGATATATTGGTTTAAAAATGAAGATAATTTTGTAGCTCCCTGATCATTCAGATGATCCCCATCCAAAAAGAGAGCTGCCGTATATGATGTATCTGCAAAGAGGTTTAAAAAAGAGCTGTTCGGATGTTTCGACAATAAAGTATCAATAGTTTGATAGGTCATTTTCAATTGATCTGGGTTTAGATAAGATCTATAGGATTGGTAGCCGGGAGGAAAAAGGAGGAGTACTCTGATATTATTTTGTTGACACAGATTCAGAATTTCATCTACTTCCTGTGTGTTTTTTTTATAAAAATGGGTTCCAAAGTTAGAGTGTCTTTCGGCTGCAATTTTTCCGGTTTCTTCCAGGTTTCCTGCATATTCAGCTAGACAATTAAAGCCCCAACCTAGTGGAGTTACTCCTAATTCGGATCTGGAATAGATATAATAATCTTTAATTCTTTTGTAGTTATTTAATGGATCAATACTGCAGAATTCTAAATAATCTTTAAAAGATTGTGCGGCATTCAGGTGATAGTAAATGGTATAATTTTTCAAACGCCACGCTTCAGTACTAGACTGAAGATCCCAGAAAAAAGTAAAGTATGAGATCGGATAGATTACCGTTTTTACATTTTTCATTTGAGGGAGAAATTTTTTCAGTAATTTCAGATCAAACTCAGGTGTTTGAGCAATATGCGCTAAATTAAAACATTTCTGATCAAAGTATTCAGGATTAATACCATAATACACATGAGAACTCCCAAGAACAAGGATTTCAAATTGATCTCCATTTTCCCTGATCTGTTGTTTTTTGGAATTATAATCGTTTGGTATATTACGAATGGCAACTTCAGTTAATCCAATGACTAAAAAAAGAGGAATTATAAATAGAAACGTATGAAAAACAAATTTCTTAACCATTCAACCTGATACAATTAAAATCGATTTATAAGGAATACTATTTTAAATACTTTTTGGAGAAAAATTTATATTTCAGAATGCAATATATAGCTCTAAAACCATCTTTCCATCCGATTTTTTTCCCCTCTTCATAAGTTCTTCCATAATAAGAGATTCCAACTTCATAGATTCTGATCCCTTTAAATCGAGCCATTTTTTGGGTCACTTCAGGTTCAAACCCGAATCGTTTTTCTTTAAAATAGATTGATTTAATAATATCTGCTCTAAAAAGTTTATAACAGGTTTCCATATCAGTAAGGTTCAGATTGGTAAACATGTTAGAGACCATCGTTAAAAATTTATTTCCGATAGAGTGCCAGAAAAAGAGAATTCTATGAGGATTTCCACCAATAAAACGGGAACCGTATACCACATCAGCGAAACCATCTACGACAGGTTTAAGTAGAATGTTATACTCTTCGGGGTCATATTCAAGATCGGCATCCTGAACGATGATATAATCACCTGAAGCTTCTACGAACCCTCTATGTAAAGCAGCCCCTTTACCCATGTTCACAGGTTGTTCAAAATAGAGAATCTCTAAAGATCCGTTTTGAGATGATTTTGATCCAAACTGATCCATATAACGATGAATGGCTTCTTTGGAATTATCTGATGAACAATCATTTACAAGAATTATCTCTTTTTGAAACTGATGAATCAGGTTTACATTTCTAATTTTATCCAGAATAAGATGTATTGTTTTTTCTTCGTTATAGACCGGAATAATGATGGATAACTTCATGGGCAGTTAAGATATTTTATATAGGTTGATTAATCGAAGTTAGGTTTTTTACGTTCCCTTTTTTGTTCATTACAGCCACTTGGGTCGCCGGTATAAGCTTCAGGGATTGTAAATTCAAGACCCGGATATTTAGCGGGATTTGCGACCACTTTAGAATAGGGCAATTCAGGATCACTATAACATTTTTGCATAAACAGGGCAAAAACGGGCATTGCAGTTCTGGCACCCTGACCTAATGCTGTGGTTCTGAAGTGGGCAGCTCTATCTTCGCAACCAACCCAAACTCCACAAGACAATAAAGGGGTGTATCCCACGAACCATCCATCCGATTGATTATCGGTTGTACCTGTTTTCCCTGCCATTGGGAAATTGATTTTATATTGGCCTCTCAATCGGGCACCTGTACCATGTTGAACCACACCTTGCATCAGCCGAACCGTTTTAAAAGCAGTAATCTGATCCATCGCTTCATTGGTTTTAGGAACATAAGAATGGATCACATTGCCATTATTGTCACATATTTTAGTAATAAAGGAGGGTTCAATATAGACACCTTGGTTTGGGAAACAGTTGATTGCACCCACTTGTTCATATAATGATAATTCACAAGCACCCAGAGCGATAGAGGGAACTGCGGGGATTTCGGAAGTGATTCCCATTGATTTCACTTGTTGAATAACGGCGTGTGGTCCAAACTGTTTCATCAGATAAGCTGAGATATAGTTGATCGATTGAGCCAATGCTTCACTAAGGGAGATCATCTGCCCACTTTTATAATCACCCGAGTTACGGGGAGTCCAAGTGGTACCTTCCGGTAGTTTAAAAGTAACAGGCACATTCGGAACCATTGTACAGGGGTTATACTCACCAGACTGCATAGCAACGGCATATACATAAGGTTTAAATGTGGATCCAACTTGTCTTTTTGACAATTTCACATGATCATATTGAAAATACTTATAATCCACACCACCTACATAAGCTTTTACAAATCCTGTATTGACATCCATTGCCATCATACCACATTGAAGAAACGATTTGATATAACGGATTGAATCCATTGGAGTCATTACAGTGTCCACCATACCTCTGTCCCAGGTTAGGATTTTCATTTTCACCTTAACATCGAAATTTTTTCTAATTTCTGCATCAGAAATACCGGCATCTCTCATCAATTCATATCTTTCAGATCTTTTCATAGCAGATACCAGGATCCTTTCAGTTTCTTCAGGTGTCAGGTTATAAAACGGTGCATTTTTCACCCCTTTGATATGTTGAAAGAACATAGGTTGCAGATAGTTGGCAATATGTTCCCGAACAGCATCCTCTGCATGTTTCTGCATTCTGGAGTCGATCGTGGTATATATTTTTAAACCATCTTTATAAATATCATAAAAAGACCCATCTGGTTTTGGGTTATTTTTACACCATTCAGTAAGGTATTGCCTTAAATACTCTCTAAAATAGGTTGCACTACCGGTGGCATGATGTTGGATCTTATACTGAGAAATATCGATAGGGATTTTTTTAATAGAATCTGCTTGTTGTTCAGTCAGGTACTTATATTTTTCCATTTGAGCAATAACAGTATTTCTTCTGGAGAGGGAGGCATTAGGATTTCTTCTAGGGCTAAACTTGGTAGGTGCTTTTAACATTCCAACCAGCATAGCCGACTCCTGATAGTTTAATTCCGAGGGAAGTTTACCAAAGAAAGTAGCGGCTGCAGATTTGATACCCATAGAGTTACTTCCAAAATCGACAGTATTGAAATACATTGCAATAATCTCATTTTTAGAATATTCACGTTCCAATTTGCTGGCCACAACCCACTCTTTTAATTTGGTAATTACCATTTTAAATTTGCTTGCATCGGGGTCTCTGGGAAATAAGTTTTTAGCAAGCTGTTGAGAAATTGTACTTCCGCCTCCTTGATGAATCCCGGTTACAACACCAAAGAAAACTCTTACTAAAGCACGACCATCAACGCCTGAATGTTTAAAAAAACGGGCATCTTCAGTTGCAATTAAGGCTTGGATTAAAGATGAATCTAACTCTTCAAACTTACAGGGAGATCTGTTTTCGAGATAATATTTCCCTAATAGTTCACCATCCGCTGAATAAACTTCAGTAGCGAGATTTGTTTTAGGATTTTCAAGATCACTAAAAGTGGGCATAAAGCCCAAAAGGCCTAATGAAATGGCAATAAACAGCAAGACAACAAATAAGAAACCACTGATATAAAAAATCCAGAATCTTTTAATCCATTTAGATTTAGTACCTTTCGGTTTTGTGGAGCTTTTTTGTTTAGATGGTTGATTGTACATATATAGGTTTAGTATTTTTTTAATTAAAGAACTGCAAAACTACAATATTTTTTTGTATTTTTGCAAACTCAAACGATGGAATATGATGATTATTATTTATCCTATTCATCAAAATAGAAGCCCAGGTGGTGGAATTGGTAGACACGCTACTTTGAGGGGGTAGTGGGAGTATTCCTGTGCAAGTTCGAATCTTGTTCTGGGCACAAAAAAAAAGGCACTTTGTAAAGTGCCTTTTTTTTGATCTATTGTTTGATAATTTTCTTGACAATGGTTCCACTTTCTGTTCTGATTTTAACGAAATAGATTCCATTAACATATCTGGAAGCATCCAGAACATATTCCTGAGCATAAATATTTCTCATACCATCCACCAGTTTTCCATTGAGATCGTACACCATAAACTCTTCAATATTTGCATTTTCGTGTGTTATAGTAAATCTCCCATCAGAAGGATTCGGGGCAATGGTTATTAATGAAGATCTAAACTCTTCTACAAACTCTCCAGGATTTGCCGTTCTAATATTATAATAAACAGTATCCACAATAGGGATTGCTGAAGGGCACGTTTCAATTTTAAGCACTAACTTTAATAGTTTGGTTTGATTGGGTTCAAAAACAGCTGTTTCAGGAACTCTGATCACAATTTTTGTTGATGTTTCACCTTGTTTTAAGAAAAAAGTAGTCATAAAATCTTCAGATTTCACAAGAGTATCTTCAATGGGATCCATATAATAGATTTCGAAGTCTTCGTTAAAAACGGCATCACAGTTTGCGGAGTCCGCAAAAGCAAAAATGGTATAATCACGGGTAGAATCGGGAGGAAGAATTAGATAATGAATGGTATCACTATTAAGGTTCTGAACTAAATCAGGATTACTTGCATAAGTAAATGAGTGGTAATTTTTAAATTCGGAAGGGCTGATAAAACTTCCTTGTTTCAAAAAAACGCCCGAATCGTAGGAGTTATCCGAACAGTTAGACACAGCGAGTTTCATGTGATAAGAGGTACAAGGCACAATTCTGGATTTAGCGAACAAGCCCGAAGCTACACCAAATGGAGCATGTGGACTGTTGGCAGGGATTCTGGTAAAACCGTCAAACTGGATACCTGCTGTACCGCTTGCAACTCCAAAATAGTAGCTTGAATAAGCCAAAGACTGATTTAAACCTGTACAACCATTACCACCCGAAGAACCAGCTACACCCGGATTTAAAGAATTAATGGAAACTGGCAAGGTAGATCCAGGAATCAATGCAATATTCCATGTAGATTGCACTAAGGTAACAGGATGGGGGCCTGTTAAGAAAAAGGCAAAAATATCGTTATAGTTAGAACATACAAATTCAGGATACTCTTCGGATGCAAAGATGTATTCAAACTGAACATTTCCGGATACAGAAAGGAAGTCAAACTCCAACTTGGCCATACCTGTAAGCGAGCTTGTAGTAAGTGCCTGCAAGTCAGCATCTGTAGTCCCATCATTATTGGATGAGGAGGAACTTCCACTACTATTAGGGCCTGGAGCAACTGTGATATTACCGGTTGTCATGATAATACCTCTGTTGATCGGAAAATCAGCAAAGTTATATCCATTTTGAAATGTGCCAATTTTGGTTGTAAGAGAGTTTGGAAGAGCTCCTGCCTGGTTATTAAAAGTAGCATTTGAAATATAACACCTGATACAGTTGGAGGTAATACCAAAGTAGTATTAATTAACTGTAAGGGGGTCATCCCTTGTGGGTGTGCTACCGTTATTTGTGCGTCAAGTTTTAGGGAAAACAAAACAAACAAAACTAAAAAAAACAGATAAATTTTCTTCATATTATTAATGATAAAAGGG
>JAEWUL010000121.1 GCA_023459435.1 Bacteroidota bacterium | reverse complement strand
GTTTTATTAAGTTTAGCTTTAGTCAAAACTATTATATTGGTTCAGCTTTTGGATTTCATAAAGATTGTTTTACCGTTGCCAATAATAATGGAAAGATTCATCCTTCCAGTTTTGATCTGTTAAATATGTTTGGAAATCTAAATGTGGCCTATCATTTTAAAAATAATACTGAATTATCAGTTGGTTTGACCTATTATAAATTTGGACTTAATCCCGGTGTTGAATGGGATAATGGAAATATTTTCTATTCAAGCAATGCATTGGATGGTATTAAAACTTTTTCTTTTCAATTAGGAATGGGTTATTCTATTCCTCTTTTCAAATCTGTTTTTTTTAAAATGAATAGTGGATTTGATGTAGATTTTTATTTCAATTCTGATTTTGGATCTGGAACCGAAGGTAATATGGGTGATCTTTTTTTACAAGAACATTTTAATTATCCCATAAATACTCCTGTAAATTTTCTCATTCAAAATAGAATTTCTCTTCAATATTTTACAAAATCAAATGTTGTATTTTCATTGTTTTTATCTTACCATTCGGGATTATTTAATGTATTTGATCAACTATGGGCTGAATATAGCTGGGTTCAGAATGGCACTACTGTGGAATCATTAGATACAAAATATATATCCAATGGATCAAATTGGAAAATTGGTTTTGAAATTGGATATAAGTTTGGGGGAAAATAAAGATTATTCAGATACAAGAAAAAAAAAGTTATTCCAATGATTCATTATTTAAATCTTCCGGTGGGGTCTGCCGCAATTTGATTTTCATGGAAACCATCACAACCGTGGTGATGGGGGAGATCCAGCAGAATACGGCAAATGGAAAGTAAGCCATGGTAGAAACCCCTAAAACGGCAGATTGGGTTAATCCACATGTGTTCCAGGGGATTAGAACGGAAGTTACCGTTGTAGTGTCTTCAACACTACGACTCAAAACTTCCGGTTTTAATCGCAACTTTTCAAAGCTTTTCTTGAATATCTTGGTGTTGAGAATAATAGCTAAATATTGATCAAAAAGCACGGCATTCATCAACCATCCGTTAAAAGCCAGAGCAACAATGGTTCCGGTCAATCCTTTGCACATTTTTTGTATTCCTTGACTGATCTTGTCTAATACTCCAATGGTTGAGATCGTTCCTCCAAATACTAAAGCACAGATAATGAGCATTACAGTGGGTAACATTCCTTGCATCCCTCTGGAAATGAAGAAATTTGAAAAAGTTGGATTGTCACAGGGCACTTGTATCGTACCGGAAATGGATTGCACGACAGAACTATATACAGACTTCCAATCCATTGCGACTGCACCTGTAATATGCATACACACTTCGGGTTGGAAAATAACCGCCGCCACTGCACCTAACATCATGATAATGAACAACAAAATGATGGTAGGAACTTTGAAATAGATCAAAACGATCGTAAGTGCCGGAACAATCAATAACCACGGTGTAATATTGAATGTGGTGTCAATGGCATTTAGAGTGGCTGACATATCTATCGTGTTGATATCCATGAAGTTCAGATTGGTTATAACATAAACGATACAAGTGATTGTTAATGAGGGTACTGTCGTGTAAATCATGTACTTCACATGGGTCATCAGATCTGACCCGGCAATGATAGCGGCTAAGTTAGTGGTATCCGAAAGGGGAGAGATTTTATCCCCAAAGTATGCCCCTGATATGATCGCTCCTGCCACCCAACCTTCATGGATCCCGAAAGAACGACCAATCCCAATAAAGGCTAATCCAATAGTCGCGATTGTAGTCCAAGAGCTACCAGTGATTAATGAAACAATAGTGCAAGTAATGGTACACGATAGCAACAAAAAGTGAGGATTAATCAGTTTAACTCCATAATAGGTCATCATTGGGACTATTCCACTGATCATCCAAGTGCCTGATATTCCGCCGATGAGTAAAAGGATAACGAGAGAGGTCACTACTTCTGAAACTTGATGTATGATCCCTTTTTCGATTTTTTGCCAGGAGACTTTATATCTAAAAATACCAAACCCTACAACAATGGCAGCAGCTGTTAAAATGATCACATTATTGCTTCCTGAGGCTACATCAACCCCTACAACTAAGCTGTTTAATGCAATCAATCCCACTAATAATCCAATAGTTAAAAAAGAAAACAGATAGGAGGGCTTTCGAGTCATAAGCTATTGTATTTGTCTGATGAAAGAAATATATTTTTGCATAGAATCGGGTTGGTTTTGGAGTTTAAAGAGATTAATCTTTTCAACATAAGCTTGTTTGATCAGAGGATTGATCTGGATCGCTTTTGAAAAATCGGTTTGTGCTTTTTCAAAATTTTTGAAAATAACTTCTAACTGACCTCTCAAAATATATAATTCGGCGTTAAAAGCCTGGATTTTTTCCGCCTGATTGAGCAGCTGATAGGCTTCATTATAGTTTTTTTGCTTCATGTATGTTTCTGCTTTAAGAATATAAGCCAATACATCTTTTGGATCAATCTGGATCGCTTTGTCAAACATTTGGTATGCTTTGTCCAGTTGATTGATTTTGGTAAAGGTAAGTCCCATATAATAATAGGCAGGTGCTCTTTTAGGGTTTAGTTCAATGGTTTTTTGAAAATAGTAAATACTGGAATCGTATTGGTTCAACATACCGTAAGTGCTTCCCAGATTAAAGTAACCATCTGTAAAAAGGGGATCGTAGGAAATAGCTTTTA
>JAEWUL010000120.1 GCA_023459435.1 Bacteroidota bacterium | reverse complement strand
ACTACATCAACATCTTTGGTGTATGGTGTCCCTTTTACGAAACCTGAAATTAAAGATTCTGTTCTTCAAATTACAGTTAATGAACCATTTAAAAAGCAGCTTTCTGCTATTGGTGGTATCCCAAACTACAGATGGGAACTTTCTAAAGGGTATCAACCGTATTCGATTCCAAATCAATACATTTCAAGTGATACCCGATTGGTTTTCACAGATCCAGATACCGGATTTGTAAAAATAGAACTCCCATTCTCTTTTCCATATTTTGGAGAACCATGCAATACCCTATACCTTTCTGCTGATGGTTTCATTAGTTTCTCTGTTCTTGATTATTATCCTTTTGTTTATTCTAATAGAATTAAATTTGAAACAACTAAAATGATCGCCCCATTCTTCGCTGATCTTATTGTTTTAAATGCGGGTAAAAGATATGATGAAGATAAACTGATGATCACTTTTCAAGCTCAGATTAAAAACCAACCATACAGTTCGATCTCCTTTTCAGTTCAAATAGATCGGGATGGTTATATTGATTTTAATTTTAACAAACTTATATTTTCAGGATCAAACTTCATTTCAGGGGTATCTGATGGTAATATTTCAAATTTTTTTTATCATTCATTTTCTAAATCCACAGCAGCAGAATTATCCAGGAAATCGATCCGTTACAAACCAATCATTCCTCAAAGCTCCATCTATTTGAGCGCTACAGGTGTTTTAAGTGGTCTGATTACTAAGCCTCAACAAGATTCTGTTTTCGTAAGTTGTTATGACAACAACGAAATCTCAACACACAAATGGATCACACTTGAAAGTATAAATCCAAATCATTTAACCGTTTCAGAGTTATCTATGGCTTTTTCTGATTGTAATCAGATGCAAAGGGGAGGTTCAGACTATTTGAATCTAACAGTCACCAATTACGGAGACTCTGCATATTTCAATCCCATTATCGATTTTTATTGTGATTCTCCTTATTTAATATTGAGTGAAACAATGTTGGAGTTAGGTTCTTTTTCAGCCTTTGAAACCCAAACTTACCAACAGGCGATCCCTATTCACGCCTATACTCATGCACCAGAAAACCACCCCATTGATATCAGATGGTTTCTTGTATCAAATGGAGACACTCTTTCTGAGGGTATATATACTATTACCATATACATTCCTGACATCAAACTCATTCATTACGAATTCTCTACAATCAATGTAACTGAAAAAAAAGCAACATTTCACCTTAAAAATCTGAAAAATTGTTTCTGTAAAAATATCACTGTTGAATTAGTACCTCAAAATGATCAAATCACCATCACTTCCTCACATTCTGATTATGAGATAAGCCCATTTGGACTAAACACAGTTCCATTTCACATAGATGATCCATATTATATTTTACAAAACACAGAACAGGAGTTCATTTTGAATATATACGAAAATGGCCAATTCATTCAATCAGAACAAATTCAGTTTTCTCCCCATTTTTACTATAGCGCATTTCCCAATCCAACTTCAAATCATATTGAGCTCATCTCATCCGATCCCCTTTTGAAAATTTTAAACGCTTCCGTTTTCAATATTCATGGAGAACTTGTTACCACTGTTGCTTTTCATTCAAATCCATATATTATTGACTTATCAGCATTTGCACAAGGTGTATATTTCATTCAAGTGAAATCTGATCATCAAAACAGTAAAACAATAAAAATTATTAAGTTATAATGAAAAAGGGTCTCATTTTTTGTTTTTTATGGTGCATTCTGATATCAATTTCTGCCCAGAACAATCTGTATAAGCAGTTATTTGACAGCTTAAAAAACACCACTTTTAAAATATACATGACCCCGGAAGCGAACGATTTTAGTGCCTATGGAGATGGAATCAGTTATACACTTGAAGCACTTCTTCGCATGTATGAACAAACCGACGACTTTGTATACCTTGAGGATTTTATTTATCTTTCTCATGAAGTGATCAAAAACAGAGATGATTTTCGTGGTGTGGGTAGAGGATTACCTGTTTGGTCTACAAATTCCAGAACCAACAACTGTTATGGCCCCATCACACATCAAACCGCTCTGATCTTAATCCCATTTGCCCATTATTGTTATATTTCCGGACAGTCAAAGAAAGAACTATTTTCAACACTCTATTTCGAAGAGGAGTTTATCACTTTTAACGACAACATTATCAGAAGTTTAAATGAATATGCTGAATGGTTAAATACCCATTTGATGACTACGGTTCATTATTACGATCAACATTACTGGGATACCGATTCTTGTATGATCCAGTATGCTGACGATAGTTGTGAAACAAAATACAATATTGAGGGAACAGACCGGCAAATGAACTGGGCATATCTCTTTTTATATTTGGCAATGAAGGATCCCGGAAGTGACAATGGTGCTTTTTATCTGAAAAAATATGAACAGATCGTATGTATGTACCGTACCATTCTTAAAGAGAAAAGATCTGTGGGAAAAAACATCTATTACTTATGGCCTGAAAGTGGTTGGGCAACATTCCAGAATGGAAAATATGAAGATATATCCCATGCAGGTGCAACCATCGATTTAGCTCAATTTTCTAATCAGAATAAAGATTTTATACAACAATACTCTCAAAACATTTGTAGTTATCCTACATTTTTTTCTAATGAAGACTTACGCAGATTTGTGAATACCTTTACTACAAATATTTATGATTCCCCTTTAAAATATCACAATGCCATTGATGGATCATGTTATTTTTGGAGGTATCCCAAAAATTGTGATGAATACGATTACTATCTCGATTATGGAGTATCCAGATGGCTCTCTTTAAGCAAAAACGCTATCCATAACCAACTCACCGATGCACAAAGTTACTACTACATGATCTCAGATTTTTATACCTCATATCTATACAGACCAAGCAAATTTTTTGATGGTTCTATGGGACTCAATCTGATAGGAATAGCCAATGCTCATAAACATCTAAAACAGTTTGCCCCCATAGCCATGGTACCTCTTGATTCTCTTAAAATTAAAATACCTCCGATTGCACCATCAAAAGGTCTTCTCAGTCCTTTAAATAATAACCAATTCTCCATCCTTTTCAACTACGATGGAATCTTTTTTAAAGAGATTAAATTTGAATTGAATCCGAATACACAAAAAGGGAGTTTGAATAGTCATACAATAAATCTTGAAAATGTAGGATTTGAATTAAAAGAGATTCCTCTAACGTTAGAAGAAATAAAATTTGTAGAACAAAATAAACCTACAGGAAAAACACAAAAAATCAAAACTGTTTTTAACACCCACATCATGGGTGATACTACAACACAATATATAGAAACTATGGAAAACAGTATCTCTATATACAGCGTCAATAATGAGCTTATTTATTCGAAACAACTGGATGGAGAAGCATTTCTTTTTTGTTGTGCAGACTTCAATTCAGATCAAATGGATGAACTACTGATATACAATAAGAGTACTGGTTTATTCACTTTAGAGAGTTGGAATTCGATAGAGAACAGCTTCATGAGTATCAGTAACTGTAAATTCCCTCAAAATCAGTTTATTGAATGGATCAGTCCGGTCAAGGTAAACAACAAAACCTATATTGCAACCTATAGAGGTGCAGACAAGACAATTTGTATATATTCTATTGAATTTTAGGAGTATTTTTCGTATCTTTGCGGACTTTTCTAAAACTGCTTTATGGGCGATGAATATATCAGAATAAAAGGTGCTAAAGTTAACAATCTCAAGAACATAGACGTTGACATTCCCCGAAATAAAATAGTTGTTATTACAGGGTTATCCGGTTCCGGAAAGTCTTCTCTTGCTTTTGATACACTCTATGCTGAAGGTCAAAGACGGTATGTAGAGAGTTTGAGCTCTTATGCACGTCAATTTATGGGAAAACTTTCAAAACCGGAGGTTGAGTTCATTAAAGGATTGCCTCCTGCAATTGCTATTGAACAAAAAGTGATTTCAAGAAATCCAAGATCTACAGTTGGTTCAACTACTGAAATCTATGAATATTTAAAGCTCCTTTTTGCCAGAATTGGTCGTACTTACTCTCCTGTAAGCGGCAAAGAAGTGAAACGTGAAGATATTAAAGATGTTGAAAACTTCCTGAAAGAGGCTCCTGATCATGCAAAAATCTATATTTTATCTCCTTTTATTGTTGTTTCAGGACGTACAATTCTCGAACAACTCGAGATTTTAAAAAAACAAGGATTCTCTAGAGTTACATTTAACAGTGAATTGATTGAGATTGACCAACTGGTTGAAGATCAAAAAAACTCTTTCGTATCTAAAAAACAGGATGTTAAAACATATAAAAACATTCAAATTCTTATTGATCGTTTTAAAGCTTCCACATTGGAGCATCACCCTCAAAGGTTGCATGACTCGATTCAAACTGCTTTTTCAGAAGGTAAAGGAACTTGTATTGTTCAAATTGAAAATGGCGAAATGATCCAAAGATCCTTTTCCAATCAATTTGAAATGGATGGAATCACGTTTATTGAACCAACGCCTCATCTTTTTAGTTTTAACAATCCTTATGGAGCGTGTAAAACCTGTAATGGTAGCGGCACAATTGATGGTTACGATTTTGATATCATTATCCCCGACAAATCAAAATCGCTATTTGATAATGCTGTTGAAGTGTGGAATACACCCACTTTCAAACATTACAAGGAGCATTTTATTTCCTATGCCTCAAAAGCTGGATTTCCCATTCACAAACCCATTGCTGAGTTGTCGGATGAAGAGTTGAATACCCTTTATTACGGTAACGAAAATTATAATATAATTGGGATTCAAGCCTCTCTCGAACAGGTGGAAAACAATCCGGCAAACCATTTTGTAAAAATTTACCTATATAGATATAAGGGTAAGACTGTTTGTCCCTCATGTAAAGGGACACGTCTCAGACCGGACGCTGACTATGTAAAAATAAAGGGATTGAGCATCAATGATATGGTAGAGATGCCTATTGAACAATTGTTTCAATTCTTTAAAAAATTTAAATTTAAAAACGATACTGAGCAAGCCATTTCTCAACATCTGGTTCATGAAATTCTGAATCGATTGAATTTTGTTTATGATGTAGGCCTTGGATATTTAACTTTAAACCGAAACAGTAGAACTCTTTCAGGAGGTGAATCTCAAAGAATCAACCTTGCTACTACTTTAGGAAGCAGTTTAGTGGGATCACTATACATATTAGACGAACCTAGTATTGGTCTGCATCCCAGGGATACTGACAATCTAGTCAAAGTATTAAAAAGACTCCGAGATATTGGAAATACCGTTGTGGTAGTTGAGCATGATGAGGAGATCATTAAAAATGCCGATTATATCATTGATGTAGGACCTTTAGCCGGTAGATTAGGTGGAGAAATTGTATTTTCCGGCACTTACACTCAACTCATTAAAGACTCCAACAATCTGACTGCAAAATATTTACGAGGAATGGAAACTCCAAATCAAAAAGCAAACGATTTGTATCCTGAGTTAAAGATTCCTCTTCCTAGCAACCGACGAAAATGGAAAAACTATATTCAAATCAACAATGCGAATAGCTTTAATCTGAAAAATGTAACGCTAAAGTTCCCTCTGGATGTGATTACTGTCGTAACAGGCGTAAGTGGATCAGGGAAAAGCACATTGGTCAAAAAAGAACTTTTTGATCAATTGAATCGTTTTCTGG
>JAEWUL010000119.1 GCA_023459435.1 Bacteroidota bacterium | reverse complement strand
GTGTTACACCCATTGTAAAACCCATTCGTGGTGGAACGGACGGTGCCAACTTGTCTTATAAAGGGCTCCCCTGTCCCAATATTTTTGCCGGAGGACACAACTTCCACGGGAAATATGAGTTTATTCCATTAGAATCTATGGTGAAAGCAGTTGAAGTGATCATCAATATAGTTAAAGTGTAAAAAAAATGGTGTCAAAATTTGACACCATTTTTTTTATTTTAAACATACCTATCCCCAAAATCGATCTTAACATCAGTAACATATTGTTTTATTTGTTGCTCCTCCTCTTTTTTACAGATAAGCAAAACTTCATCCGTATCTACTACAATATAATCTTCTAGACCTTGAATGACGGCCACTTTATTGTTGGGTAAATTTATGATACAGTTTTTAGTATTGTACATTTTAATTTTGTTTCCCACAACAGAGTTCTGATTATCATCCTTATTTCTCATTTCATGTAAAGCACCCCATGTACCTAAATCAGACCATCCAAATTCTGCTGCAAAAACATGAACATTTTGGGCTTTTTCCATAATTCCATAGTCTACGGAGATATTCCTGCAAATTTGATAAATTCTATTGATAAACTCTTTTTCACCGGGAGTATTGTACAATCCTTCTCCTTTTTTAAACAATTCATCTACTTCAGGTAAATATTGCTCAAAGGCATTCTGGATTGATTTTACAGACCACATAAAAATCCCCGCATTCCATAAAAAGTCACCACTTTCCAAAAATTGCTGTGCAAACTCCAACGTAGGCTTTTCAGTAAATGTTTTCACAGAGTAAATAGAAGGATTTTTCTCATACGGTTTATCCTCATTGAACTGAATATATCCATATCCTGTATTTGGAAATGATGGATGAATACCAATTGTAAGCAACCAGTCATTTTCAGAAACGGTTTCTAACCCTTTAGTAATCACATCAATAAACACATCCTCTTTCAGGATAATATGATCTGAAGGAGCCACAACAACAACTGCATCAGGATTTTTTGTTTTAATCTTATAATTGGCATAAGCAATACATGGAGCTGTATTTCTTCTGGCTGGTTCTAGTACAATCTGATCATCTTCCACTTCAGGTAGCTGCGTTTTTACCAAATCAAAATATTGAGAGTTGGTGACAATATAAATGTTTTCAATAGGACAAAATTTCGAAAATCTTTTAAATGTTTTCTGAATAAGAGTCTGACCATCTCCTAGGATATCAATAAATTGTTTGGGAGTTTCTGTCTTACTCATTGGCCAAAAGCGAACACCTATGCCACCAGCCATAATTACACAATAGTTGTTTTTATTCATTATCTTGAGTTTATGTTAATATTTTGTTCTATTAATGGTAACGATTCCACCATTGAATTATTTTAAAAAGTTAGTTATTATTTATCTTTATAAAAATGAAAAGAAGAATAGTAAAAGACCATAACGAGGAGCCGCCATAACTAATAAATGGAAGGGGAATACCTATAATAGGTAACAACCCGATAGTCATCCCAATATTGATAAAAAAATGCATAAAAATGATACCTGCGACACCATAACCATAGCATCGGACAAACTGATTTCTGTTTTTTTCAGAGAGTACAATAATTCTTAAAATAAGGGCAATAAACAATGAAGTTACAAACATACTTCCCACAAATCCCCATTCTTCACCAATTCCACAAAAAATAAAATCGGTGCTTTGTTCCGGAACATAATTGAGTTTGGTTTGTGTTCCATTTAAATACCCTTTTCCCCAAAACCCACCCGAGCCAATTGCAATTTTGGATTGATTTACATTAAAATCGGCTCCTAAAGGATCTTCGACCTTTCCAATTAGAGTGTCAATTCTCATTCTTTGGTGATCTTGTAAGACAAATTGATACGCCAGATTCACTCCAAAAACAAAGATAATGGATGCCACATAAAGGATGACATTCCGAATCATTTTCTTTTTGTCTTTTTTGTGAAAAAACCAAAAAACCAAAAAAACAGTAGTTAGGAGTGCTATGGCATAAATCTCATTCAGAAAGAGGGTAAAAAGTGATATGCCAACGGCAATAGCTCCCAATAACAAGATCCAACCTGTCAAACCCTCCCTATAAAAAAGGATAATAAAAGAGAAAAAAATCAAAGCTGAACCGGTATCTTTTTGAAGAAGGATAATCACTATTGGGACTAAAATAAAGAGAAAAGCATTAACCCACAAAAATCTTTTTTCAGATGATGTCTTCCCTTCATTAAAAAACTTGGCTAATGCAAGGGCTGTAGCAAATTTTACAAATTCTGTAGGTTGTATACTAAAACTTCCAATTTTAATCCAGGCATGAGCTCCATTAATATCTGTACCTATAAATAAAACCAGAATCATCAAAAGCAAAGTAAAAAAATAGATATACATCGCATAATGCACATATAACCGTGAATCAATTAACAGGATAACAAATCCAATGATCAAAGAGGTTCCAATGAATAGTAACTGTTTAGTATACACATTGTTAAAAGAGAAAAAAGATTCCTGAGTAATATGATTACTCGCTGATGAATAGATAGTTAACCAACCTATTGATATTAACAATAAATAGTACACAATGAGTTGAACATCAAATCCTTTAGAGCTTCTACTTCTATTTTCAATAAACATAGTTACATTTCCATAATTCGTTTTTCCAAATCTTTTCTTTTCACTTCTCTTTTAATGTAAAATTCTGTTATTAAACTTGCGATAGGTGCGGCTACTGTGGCACCAAATCCGGCATTTTCAACCAGAACAAAAACTACAATTTTTGGATTCTCTTTTGGGGCAATAGATACAAAAACGGAGTGATCCCTACCATGTGGATTTTGAGCAGTTCCTGTTTTACCTATCAGGTTAATTCCATCAATTTTTGCGGAACGAGCAGTTCCTCCAATGACAGCCATATCCATTCCTTCCATAATCGTTTCAAAATGGTGTGGATCAATATTGACATAGATACGATCCTTAAAGCGATTATTCAAATTATTTTTAGAACCAATTGCTTTCACAACATGAGGTTTATAATAGAACCCTTTATTCGCAATAATGGCCATGAAGTTTGCCATTTGCAGAGGAGTGGTGCCAGCCTCTCCTTGACCAATTCCCATTGATACAATAGTATTTCCATTCCACGATTTTCTATATTTCTTATCAAAATATTGAACACTGGGGATAATCCCTTTTAGTTCGTATGGAAGGTCAGAATTAAACCGTACACCGAAACCCATAGAATTCACATAATCCTTCCAGGATTGGTAGGCTGATTGAATATTCGGATATTTGGTTCTATTAGAGAGAATATTATAGAAAGCTTTACAGAAAAAAGTATTACAGGAGATTTGAACAGCACTATAAATGTTGGTTGAACCGGCGTGGTGACATGCAACGGTATGAGACCCCATTTTGTAACCACCTGGACAATGATAAATGGTACTAGGTGTAATAATTCCCTCCTGAAGAGCGATAAGTCCATTCGCAAGTTTAAACGTTGAACCGGGTGGATACATTGCCATTAAAGCACGGTTAAAAAGTGGAGATTTAATGGTATCTCCAACCAACATCATATAGTTTTTAGATCTTACATTACCTACCAGAAGATTGGGATCGTAACTTGGAGATGAGACGATGCATAGGATCTCACCGGTTGAGGGTTCAATAGCAACAATACTACCCCTTTTATTTTGCATTAAAAGTTCTCCATATTCTTGTAAGGTTAAGTCCAAAGTGCTCCAGAGTGATAATCCCTGAACGGGTGTCACATCCTCTTCCCCTTCACGGAAGCTCCCTCTTTCCCGGTTGTGAACATCCACCAATACAATTCGTTTTCCTTTTGTTCCTTTTAGCTCATTTTCGTAAGCTTTTTCTATGCCGCTAAAACCGATATAATCACCCATTTGGTAGTAGGGATCTCTTTCAATAGCTGCAGCATCAACTTCACCTACATATCCTAAAATATGAGCTGCGATTGGGTGAGGATAGTGTCTTAAAGTTCTGTTTTGGACAAAGAACCCGGGGAATTTATGTAGTTTTTCTTGCAAATACCCATAATCCTCTTTTGACATCTGTTGAGCAATGAGAGAAGGGATCATTGTTGACCATTTATAAGCCTTTTCGATCCTCTTCATCAGTTCCTCTTTAGAAATTTCCAAAAGGTTACAGAGTTCCAATGTATCAAATGTTCTCAATTCTTTAGGAACAACCATTAAATCGTAAGCTGCATCATTATAAACCAGTAATGAATCATTTCTATCATAAATGAGACCTCTGGCAGGATGTTCCGTAATTTGTCGTAATGCATTTCGATCAGCTGACCTTCGGTAGGATGAATCTACAACCTGAAGCTGAAATAATCTAAACAGATATACCAAAAGAACCATAACCATGATTCCCATGATAATATACATCCTCTTTTGAAGTGGTTGACTCATTTACTTGATCCTTTGGGCAAGTTGTTCCGTATAATTGATTAAATAGGACTTGTGTTGTTCAGAAATATTTAAATTATTAACGTTTTTGATTGCTGAATCAACATAAAAATGTATCTTTTCTTCCGTTAATTTAAAAATATTCAACTGATCAAATATAGTTTTTACCTGATGAAATTTTTGATCTGTATCACATGATTCTATAGAGAACCATTTCGTTAAAGCATTCTTTTGATCGGGATTAGCACGTTCAAGAGCTAACAAATATAAATATGTTTTTTTATTGGATTTGATATCTCCACCTATCTGTTTTCCGAAAGTTTCAGCATCAGAATATACATCAAACAGATCGTCCTGTAATTGGAATGCTAATCCAATGTGAATTCCAAAAAGATAAATCTCATTCTGATCTTTTTCTGAAGCATTGGATAAAATAGCTCCCACTTTTAAACAACCTGCCAGCATTACCGCTGTTTTTAACCTGATCATTTCAATATACTGATATATAGTTACATGGTCTTGCTTTTCAAAATCCAAATCATATTGTTGCCCTTCACAAATCTCCAGAGAAGTTTGGGCAAATAATTCAGCCATTTTAACAACTCTTTGAGAATCGACAGGTGTCAATAAAATCTGCTGAAGTGCCATAGTAGCAAGGGCATCTCCGGATAAAATGGCAATATTGTTATTCCATTTTTTATATACTGTTTCTTTACCTCTTCTTAAAGGAGCTAAATCCATGATATCATCATGTATCAGGGTAAAATTATGAAGCATCTCAAAAGCAGCGGCAGGATAGATCGCATATTCAACATTTCCCCCAAAAATTTCTGTAGCAATTTCAACTAATTTTGGTCTGATCCTTTTTCCCCCTTGTTGTAAAATATAGTTGATTGGTTCGTATAAATTGTTAGGTTCTCTATCTTCTGTTATAGAATTAAAATAGTGTTCTAAATTTTTCATTTTGTTTAATTAATAAATGCAAAAATACAAAAATTAATGACACCTTTTACCCATTATTGAATAAACTATTGAATCCAGATTTGCCCATTTTTAATTATGATGAAAATTATTTTAGTGTATATTATAT
>JAEWUL010000118.1 GCA_023459435.1 Bacteroidota bacterium | reverse complement strand
ATTAACAAACTATCCTTACTCCTGGGTTAGTTACAGAGCCAAAGCCCATTATACGTTTAAGGGAAATGCTGGGGAATGCAACCTGTTTTTTGTCAATAAAACCGACAGTATCATTTACTTAAATGTCAATATTGCCGGCATTGAGATTGTCAGATTTGTTTTGACTCCATCAGAGATTGTTTATGTGAATAAGCTGAACAAAACGTATTACAAAGGGGGCTACCATTTTTTTAGAATGATTGCAGGGGTAGAAATCACTTTTGATATGATTCAGGCTATGTTGAATGGCAAAGACTTCAAAAACTTTGACCATAATTTCATTATAACACAAACGGATAATCAAACCGTTTTACATTCCCACTCCAGAAAAGAGAAAAGTTCAAATCTATATCTGATTCAGAAAATGACCCTTAACGAGCAGGATCAACTGATTGAGAATCAGATTACAATCAAATCGATCAACAGAAAAATATCAATATATTATTCTGATTATCAACCTGTTGATAGCTTACCATTTTTCAATCAACTTCAGCTTGAAACAACAGATATATCAATTAATTTAGGGATAAGGAGTATTAAATTTAACACTCCAGGGCCTACATCGATCACGATTCCTGATAGTTTCCGTTTCATAGATATCAAATAGAAAATGGATTTATTATCAAATAGTTACATCAAAAAAATCACACTTGATGCGGGTTTTACGTATTGTGGAATAGCTCCTGTTGTAGATTTTTCAGATGAAAAAAAGCTATTTCAGGATTCTATTGCATCTGGATTTCATGGGAACATGAGTTATCTGGAACGAAATATTGCGGAACGTTTTGATATCCGGACCATTTTACCTACTTGTAGATCTGTAGTAGTAGTTCTTTTCAATTACAACACGGGAAAAACGCTACAATCCTCCTATCGCATTTCAAGATATGCTTTCGTAAGGGATTATCACCACCTGATGAAAGAGAAGCTTGAGGAGGTGGTGGAAAAAATGAAAGAGAAAAACGGTGATTTTCAGTACAAAATTTCTGTAGATTCAGGAAGAATTTCCGAAAAAAACTGGGCTGTGAAATCAGGAGTTGGGCATTATGGGAAAAATGGATTATTGATTACGCCGAGTGGCTCTTTCTACTTTATAGGGATCCTTTTATTGGATCAGGAGATGGACCAATATGACGAGCCCCATGATTCAGATAAGGATTCGTGTGGAACTTGCCAACGTTGTCTGGAAATGTGCCCAACAAAAGCGATTATAAAACCGTATGTTATTGATGCACGGAAATGTTTATCCTACCAGACGCTTTCCAATAAAACACCTGATTTTGAGTTAATTAAGGAGCATTCATGGATTTATGGATGTGATATTTGCCAGGAAGTGTGTCCAAAAAACAAAAAAACGACCATTAGTGAGTTGGCGATTGCCAATTCTTCCCTATTTTTGCACTTTCAAGATTCCGATTTTGAAAATTTAACCAAAGAGGTTTTTGAAGCCTATTTTTCTAACACGTCAATAGGTTCAAAAGGGTATGCAAAGATGATTCAGTTTATCAAAAACAGACAACAATGAAAGATATGATAGCGCGTGCTAAGCAAGTTTTACAAGAGGAAGCAGATGCGATTATTAGAATGAAAGATCTTATCAATGAAGATTTTGAAAAGAGTTTAGAGGTCATTTTAAATGCAAAAGGGCGTATTATTGTAACCGGGATCGGGAAAAGTGCTATTATTGGACAAAAGATTGTGGCCACTTTTAATTCTACGGGTACTCCTGCTATTTTCATGCATGCGGCTGAAGCGATACATGGTGACTTAGGGATCATTCAACCGGATGATGTGGTTTTGTGTCTCTCCAAAAGTGGCAACACCCCTGAGATATCTGTTTTGATGCCATTCTTCAAGATGAGTGGGAATAAAATTATAGCCATTGTTGGGGATCCTGATTCATTTTTAGGGAAAGAAGCTGATTATGTTTTGGATTGTTCCATTGAGAAAGAAGCTTGTCCAAACAACCTGGCGCCCACATGCAGTTCCACGGCTCAGCTGGTAATCGGGGATGCATTAGCGAGTTGTTTGATCGAATTAAGAGGGTTTACCTCACAGGATTTTGCGAAGTACCATCCGGGGGGTATGTTAGGAAAACGTTTATATACCAGAGTTAGAGATCTTTACCGTTTGAATGAGAAACCGGAGGTGCATCTCTCCTCCCCTATGCCCAATGTGATCCTTGAAATATCGGGAAAAAGGTTGGGGATAACAGCCGTTACTGATCAAAACAGGGTTGTAGGGTGTATTACTGATGGTGACTTACGGAGGATGTTAGAAAAACACACGGACTACTCTACTCTATTGGCCAGAGATGTGATGTCTGCCAACCCTAAAACATTAACAGAAGATGTTTTGGCTGTCGAGGCACTGGAGTTGATGAAAAAGAAAAATATCACCAGCATTTTTGTTGTTGATGAACAAGGATTTTTTTTAGGTGTATTACACCTTCACGATATCATTAAAGAGGGCATTTATTAAAATTCCCATTTTTAGTATTCACCATAAAAAGAGAATTTCAATGAATGAAGAGCTAACGGATTCCTTATCCGGAAACGAAGAAAAAGAGGAATTGTACGAACATTTTAATTTTGAAGTAGATAGAGGTCAAAGTTTGACACGTATGGATAAATATCTACTTGGTTTGATACCCAACACTTCCCGAAATAAAATTCAGAATGCTGTCAAAGCAAACTGTATATTGGTAAACGGACTACCTGAAAAATCAAATTATAGGGTTAAACCATTAGATCAGATCTCTGTTTTGATGCCCAATCCACCGCGTGAGATTGAGATCATTGCTGAAGATATCCCGTTGGATGTGGTGTATGAGGATGATGATGTGATCCTGATCAACAAAGAAGCTGGACTGGTCGTTCATCCCGGTTTTGGAAACTACACCGGGACACTGGTAAATGCTTTGACATTCCGTTTTCAGGGTAAAAAAACCAAAACAGGTGAAGATATGAAGCCTTATCTGGTTCACCGAATTGACAAAAACACTTCAGGGATCATCATTGTAGCCAAAAATGAGTGGGCTCAGATCCATCTGGCAAAGCAGTTTTTCAATCACACCATTGATCGCAAGTATTACGCCCTGGTTTGGGGTGATTTTAAAGAGGATGAGGGAACCATCAATGCACATGTAGGGAGAAATCCCAAAGATAGATTAGTGATGACTACATTTCCGGAAGGGGATCAGGGGAGACATGCGATTACACATTGGAAAGTAGTGGAACGGTTTGGTTATGTAACATTGGTTGAGTGTGTTTTAGAAACCGGAAGAACCCATCAGATCCGTATTCACATGAAATCATTGGGGCATCCTTTATTCAATGATACAACTTACGGTGGTGATCAGATTATTAAAGGAACCACATTCTCAAAATATAAACAATACATTCAAAACTGTTTTCAAATCATCCCACGACAAGCGCTTCATGCCAAACAATTGGGATTTATCCATCCAACTACTGAACAATATCTGTTTTTTGACTCTGAATTACCTCAGGACTTCAGTAGTGTTCTAGAAAAATGGAGAGCCTATTCCAGACATAAGGAGATGGAATAGTGAATAGTGATAGTTACTTGGTTATCGTTAGCTTCATGTGATATTGATCTTGGGATTCAGTTGTGATTTGAATAATATATAGTCCAGATTTAATTTGAGAAATATCTATTTTGGAATAATCATTTTGAATATTTAGAATCAATTTCCCTTGTAGATCATAAATCTTTACATTGTGAATAGTTGATCCGTTTTCAGAGGATATGGTCAGTAAATCAGTTGCTGGATTTGGATAAACTTTTATATCTGATAAATTATAATTTCCAATTCCTACGTCATCAGTAGATGCTATATTAGAACGTGAAGAAGTTATTGATCGAGATGGATCACATGGATTTGGTGAAACCACTTCAATTTGATAATAAAGCTCTCCCGAAGGTGCATTTAAATCAGAATATTGAGTGCTCGTTCCAGATGTTGATCCAATAAAAGTTAACGAAGTGGATGAAATCCCTCTATAAACATTATATGTTGCAACACTAAATCCTAAATAGGGCTCCCAAATCAGATTCCATGTATTCCCAACCCCTTGATTGATGGTAAGATGCATGGTTTTATGCGCACCACTTTTTTCTGTTTCTAATCCACAAACATCTTTAAATGTGATCTGATATTTTGATGATTGGACAGTCGGATTGGAGCTATTATCAGTAAAAATACTCATATCTGCATATGAAACGACTCCGATAAGTTGATAAATATTAGTCACATTGGTTTCTTTATAGATGTAGAAGGAATCAATCACATCAGATACCGGTTTTTCCCAAACGACCACATTTTTATTATTCTGATCCACAGTAACGATGCAGATTTCAGGAGCTTGCATAGGGAGAACTGACACGGTAACATTTGAAGTGGTGACACAACCATTTATGGCAGTAGCTGTAACAGTATAAGTGGTTGTTTGATTGGGTGTTGCAATTGGGTTAATGGTATTTGGATCATCTAGACCGGTAGCAGGATCCCAGAGAAAAGTATCGAAGATCACTTTTTTAAGGATGGTAGATTGTTCTCCTACAGCGTAGCCGATTTGATTCGATGAAAAATGGATATCATAGAGTGTTGAATCGATTGAGAGTTCTGAGTTCCAGTTCATTCCGTCGTTAGAAGAGAAGATAGCACTTTGCCCAGAAATATAGCCATTACCGTTAGGGGTAAAGTAGATGGAATAGAGATGATTTTGAAAGGTGGTTGATTGTTGAGTCCAGTTTTCACCAGCATCGACTGTATAAAGAATAGTACCATTAGTACCCACAATATAACCGATATTAGGATTTACGAAATGGATATCTCGAAGAGATTCAGTTGTATTACTGGTTTTTGGAATCCAAGTTGAACCACTATCTGTTGTTTTTAAGATTGTTCCGGCGGCACCAACAGCAAATCCAATAGATGGTGAAGTAAACTGAACACTATATAAGGTTTGCGATACGCCACTATTCAGTACCACCCAATTAAAGCCACCATCAATAGATTTGCCAATTGAACCATTTGTTCCGACCACAAAACCTGTTGTAGGAGACACAAAATAAATATCGTTTAAATGTTGAGACAAAAGGTTATCCCCAAAAGAGCCGGAATAGATCGAATCGCCATGAATGATATTAATCATTTCCATCGTTAAGCCCATATAGGTAGCACTTCCAACAAAAAAGCCAAGAGTATCATTAAAAAAGGTAACTGAATTCAGATTTAAGGAGACACCAGGGCCTGAAGATGTTTGATAATTCCAGGTTTGTCCACCATCTGTTGTTTTGCCGAGAATAGCGCTAGATATGTTATCTCCAACGATTACACCAACAGAATTATTGATAAAGTATACTGATTTGAAATGGTAACCAGACATTGAGCCCAATGAAAGGGGTTGCCAATCCATGGTCACATTCAGTTGTGCTGATTCACCGCATGTTATGGATTGATTGGCACCTGCTGAGATGACACATTGAGCGGATCCAAAATGAAAGGTCAATAGTATCAAAAGAGATAATAAAATATATTTTGTTTTCATAATAATAAAAAAAAATTATACAAAGTTTTTACTTTGCAAATATAAATAAAATAATGAAAAAAAAAATTAATATTTTGGTTAATTCAATCTTCTTTATAACCATGAATGAAAGTACCTGAATATTGAACTAAAACCGAACCTGGACAAGCCAGAACCAAAATAGCACACAGATAACACTGATTAAACAGTTGACCACAGATCTATTTGTTCAAAATTTTTTAATTTATTTTAAATATAACAATTTTATTTCAAATGTTATTCTGATTTTTTAAAAAAATACAATTTTATATAATGTCAAATCTTGTTAAAATTTTTTTTATTATGACTAAATCAATCTGTGTAAATCAGTTAAATCTGTGTCATCAGTGTGCTATAAAAAACTAAACTAAAGTGATTTTTTATAATATTGTGCCAAAAAAAACACGAATATAAAATAAGGTACTAAAAACCCAAAAAAACCGCTTGCGGTTTTGCCTGCGTTAGGGATTTGGAGGGCGCCGAAGGCGGTACGAGCGCAGCGAGTACGGGAGCGATAGCGTACCCCGGAAAAAGCCCGACCCCGAGCGGAGCGAGGGGGAACGCCCAAATAAAAAAGAGATCAATTATTTAACGAGTAGTACTCCAATGTATGTTGCTGAAATACAAAGTATTAAAGACAATGCAATATACATTATGTTGGTCCAGGCGGCACCTTGTTGTATTAAGGTAAGGGACTCAAAACTAAAAGAGGAGAATGTACTAAAGCCTCCGCAGAAGCCCACAATCCAGAAGAGGCGTGTTGGTGCTGTAATGATCTGTTTATAATCAGCAAATCCGACAGCTAGACCAAGCAGGAAACAGGCTAACACATTAACTAATAAAGTACTGAAAGGGAAAGGGGAGGAAAGAAAGGTATTGATCCAACGGCCAAAAAAATAGCGTAAAGCGCCACCCAATCCACTGCCTAAAAATATTAATGTCAACTCTTTCATCCTATAATAATAAAAAAAGGGTGGCAACATAATTACCACCCTGTTAATTTGAACGTATATTAAACGGTTCCGGAAGCGTTTTTATACTCTTCAACGATCCCTTTTACGTCATCTGCTGCCAAACGACCGTAAACTTTTTCGCCAACGAGCACAACGGGAGCTAACCCACAAGCACCAACACAACGGAGGGATGCAAGAGAGAATAGCCCATCAGCAGCGGTTTCACCCACATTAATACCTAATTGATGTTTAAACTCATCCAGGATTCTTTCAGCACCACGAACGTAGCAAGCAGTACCCATACAGATGGACACGGGGTATCTACCTTTTGGGATCATCGTAAAGAAGGAATAGAAAGAGACTACGCCATAAACTTTAGCGGTAGAAACGTGCATTTCTTTTGCAATCACTTCTTGAGCTTCAGCAGGAAGATATCCTAAATACTCTTGAGTTTTGTGCAACACGTTGATGAGTTCACCCGGTTCATTATTGAAAGATTTACAAATCTCTTCAATTTTTGATCTGGTTTTTTCACTTATTTGTATTTTTATACTTGACATGATTTCTATCTTTTTTAAATATTAACGAATGGGATTAGTCAACTTTAACTTCAATCACTTTTTGTTTATCGAAGTAATGTGTATGCAATAGCTCATGAGATTTATGGCCACAAGGTTCACCTAAAAATTCTTTATAAATAGTGATAATAGAAGGATTTTCATGAGATTTACGAATTGGCATAGATCTATCAGCTTCGTAGATAGCTTCCCAGCGAGCTTTGATGATATCAGCATTACCATGATGAAGTGGTTGACCACCACCATCGATACAACCACCTGGGCAAGCCATCACTTCGATGGCATGGAATTGTGATTCACCTCTTTCGATTTGTTCCAACAATTTACGAGCATTGCTTAAACCGTGAGCGATTCCGATGTTTAATTTAAGGCCATCCACATCGATAGTTGCAGATCTAACACCTTCTAGACCACGAAGTTCAGTAAAGTCGATTCTTGGAAGTGGTTTTTTAGTGATCACTTCAACGGCAGTACGGCAAGCAGCTTCAATAACGCCACCGGTAGTACCAAAGATCACACCAGCACCTGTTGATTCGCCAAGTGGGCTATCAAATTGGGCATCTTCCAATGTATTGAAGTCGATATTCGCTTGTTTAATCAGATGGGCTAATTCACGGGTTGTGATAGAGTAATCTACATCAGGATTACCATCCACTTTAAACTCGTCGCGATCACATTCATATTTTTTAGCCAGACATGGCATAACAGAAACCACCACCATATCTTCCCGTTTCACCCCAATTTTATCTGCGAAATAGGTCTTAGCAACAGCTCCAAACATTTGTTGAGGAGATTTTGCAGTAGAAGGGATCTCTTTCAGATTTGGGAATTGGTGTTCAAAGAAGTTAACCCAAGCTGGACAGCATGAAGTTAACAATGGGAGTTTTACTGTTTTATCGCCATTTAAATGTCTTGTTAAACGATCAATAAGCTCAGCACCCTCTTCCATAATGGTAAGGTCAGCACTCCAATCTGTATCGAAAACATAGTCAAAACCTAGAGCTTTAAGAGCAGCAGTAAGTTTACCCGTAACGATGGTACCTGGTTTCATACCGAACTCTTCGCCGATAGCCACACGAACAGCAGGGGCTACTTGAACCACAACTGTTTTCTTTTCGTTAGCGATTGCGCGGATCACTTTAGGGGTGCTATCCACTTCAACCAAAGCACCTACTGGACAAACTGCCACACATTGACCGCAGAAAGTACAGGGTGAGTGGTGCATTTTTTGGTTAAATGCGGTAGAAACAACAGCTGGGAATCCTCTTTCAATAGCTGAAAGTGCTCCTACGGTTTGGAAATCGTTACAAACGGTTTCGCAGCGACGGCACATGATACATTTGTTGTTATCACGAACGATTGCTGAAGATGTTTCAATTTGATATTGAGACATTTCCCCTTTGAAAGGGATTTCACGAACACCAAATTTGATAGAAAGATCCTGCAATTCGCAGCTTCCACTTTTAGCACACACCAAACAATCGAATGGGTGGTCACTCAAAATAAGTTCAAGAACGGTTCTTCTTGAGTTATAAACTCTAACAGAGTTTGTTTTCACCACCATACCTTCAAAAACTTCTGTAACGCAGGCTGGGGCTAAATTTTTACGACCTTCCACTTCCACAACACAAATACGACATCCACCCGGTTTATTATGAATATTCATTCCTTCTAGTTCAAAATGACACAGAGTTGGAATATGAATACCTATTGAAGTCGCAGCTTTAAGAATAGTAGTACCTTTGGGCACTATTACTTCTCTATTATCTATGATTAATTTTACTTGATCCATTATATATTACCTTTCTATTTAATAAAAATTGCATTAAATTTACATTTTTCGTAACAAGCACCGCATTTAATACATGTTTCCTGGTTGATTTCGTGAGCCATTTTCTTTTCACCTTTGATAGCGCCAACAGGGCATACACGAGCACAAGCAGTACAACCGATACATGCATCGGGTTCGATGATGTATTGTTTTAAAGCTTTACATTGTCCGGCTGGACATTTTTTATCTGTTACGTGAGCAACATACTCATCCCAGAAGTTATCCAAAGTGGATAATACAGGGTTTGGAGAAGTTTGCCCAAGTCCGCATAGAGCAGAATCTTTAATTACCTTACTCAAATTGGAAAGATTATCAAGATCTTCTAAAGTTCCTTTACCTTCGGTAATTTTCTCAAGAATTTCATATAATCTTTTGTTTCCGATTCTACAAGGAGAACATTTTCCGCAAGATTCCTCAACGGTAAAGTCAAGATAAAATTTTGAAACTGAAACCA